>JBHJNR010000257.1:0-23787 GCA_050330615.1 Cyanophyceae cyanobacterium | reverse complement strand
AACTGGATAAGTTGTTGTTGCCTCGATTGGCCTCAGCGGCACAGGGGGGGATCTATAGCGCAGCCTATCGGGTGATCAATATTGCCCAAACTCCGGTGATCGCCCTAATTACCAGCAGTTTTGCAGGTATTTGTCGGGCCGGTGAGAGTGGGATCCGACCTGCTTGGAGACACAGCCATCGACTTTTGGTCATCACGGTGGCCTATGGCGGTGGTGTGACTGGGCTCCTGATCCTGGGATCCCGTTTGCTGCCTTGGATCTTGGGGCCAGAGTATAGCGAAACAGCAGTTGCCCTCCGGTGGTTAGCTGCTGTCGCTGGGTTAGAAGGGATCCATCTGCTTTTCTCGGTGGTGTTGCTAGGGGCACGAAAACAGCGAGCGCGGGGGTATTGGCAGGTGGCAGCGGTGGGGCTGAATGGGTTTTTGAACCTGATGTTGATCCCTGAGATGGGCTGGCGGGGAGCGGCACTAGCCACCTTAACCGCCGAGGTCTGTCTGGTGTTGGCTCTGGCAGGATTGATTCTGATCGGATGTCGACAAGAGGGCAAACCATTGGACACCTGAAAGAGCTGAAATAGACCTGTTGGTCAGCCCAGTCAGAGCACCAATAAAAGATTGCGTAGATTCAACCGTTAAGGTGCCGATGCAGCTGATTCAGAACTCCTCGGGTCTTGTAAACTAGCCAGAGCTGTCAAGAGACCTCGGGCTTTACTCAGACATTCCTCATATTCCCGTTCAGGATCCGAGTCGGCCACCAACCCCGCTCCAGCCTGCAAGGTCAGAACACCATCCTGAATCCAAAGGCTACGGATCGTAATAGCAGTGTTGAGTTGCCCAGAAAAATCGTAGTATCCATAAGCTCCAGAGTAGGGGCCTCGCCGTTGTCCCTCTAGCTTATGAATGATTTGCATGGCTCGAATCTTGGGGGATCCACTCACGGTACCAGCCGGAAAGGTAGCTCGGAGCAAATCCCAAGCACTGTATTGAGGATCCAATTCTCCAGTCACATTGCTGACAATATGCATGACATGGCTATAGCGTTCAATAATCATCAAATCGTCAACTTTTACCGATCCCAGCTCACAGACTCGGCCCAAATCATTGCGACCCAAATCCACTAACATGACATGCTCGGCCCGCTCTTTGGGATCAGCCAGTAATTCCTGCTCATAGGCTATGTCTGCCGCTAGCGAGGAGCCTCGGGGGCGAGTTCCGGCAATCGGACGAACTACCGCGCGCCTTTGGGATCCCTCATGATTGAGTTTCACCATCACTTCAGGGCTGGATCCAATCAGGAAAAAGTCCCCAAACCGCAGGAAGGCCATAAAGGGAGAAGGATTGATCAATCGGAGTGACCGATACAGCAGAAAGGGATCCTCGGTATAAGTCGTTCTCAATCGCTGCGACAACACCACCTGAAAGATATCTCCCGCCTTGATATGGGCTTGGGCCCGTCTCACATTCTCCTGATATTCCTCCGGCGTGACACTGGTTGTATAGGAGACGTTTTCTGCTGCCCTTGGCTGCCACTGGAGAGCTAACTGCGCGGGATCGAAGGGAGACTGGAGCTTGACAAGGAGTGATTCGATCCGCTCACACGCCTGTTGATAGACCTCTTCTAGGGATCCCTGCTGGGTATCGGCAAAGGCCACCACATAGACCTTGCGCTTGACCTGATCGAACAGCAAGATAGTGTCCATCTGCATAAAGATGCCATCCGGTGGATCCTGACTGTCGGGAGGATGGATGGGCACCGTCGGCTCGATCCAGTGGATCATCTCATAGCCCCAAAAGCCAAACAGGCCACCAATACTCTGGGGCAACTCCGGCAGATGCACCGGCTGATAGGGCTGCAAACATTGCGGCAGGACAGCAAAGGGATCCCCCTCGTAGATGCGAGTGGTGCCATCCCGAAAGACTTGCGTGCTCTGGGAGCCACGTACTGTCAGCGTCCACAGAGGATCAGCCCCCAGGAAGCTATAGCGACCCACCTGCTCGCCCCCTTCCACAGACTCCAGCAAAAAGCTGTAAGGATGCCCAGCACAGACCCGATACCAAGCAGAGACAGGGGTATCTAGATCAGCAACCCATTCTTGATAGACGGGGATGAAGGTACCTTGCTGAGCCAGTTGAGCAAACCGCTCAAAATCGGGAGCAATCATAGCAGGAGGCTAAATCAAAAGGGATCCCTTAGACTCTATCGTGGGTTGGGATGGCACCCAAGGAATCGCGAGGTTAATTTCAAGTTGCTTTTGGGTTGCAATGATGGCATTCCACTCATATCCCAACGAATGCGATAAAAACTAGATCCCAATAATAGGCTCAAGACAAAATTTGATCCAAGCCAAAGACCACTGTGTCCAATTGCCGTACCCGTCGGATCCCTAGCAATACTCCAGGCATATAGGCCACTCGGTCGAGGGCATCGTGTTGGAGGGTTAAGGTTTGGCCTAGTCCACCAAAGATCACCTGCTGGTGGGCCACCAATCCCGGCAAGCGAATGCTATGGATGTGGATATTGTCAGAGGTTACCCCTCCTCTCGCCCCCCGCAGAATCTCTTTCTCCTCCACTTGCCCCACATTGAGGGCTTTGTCTAACCCAGCCGCTAACTGGGCCGCTGTTTGGAGGGCTGTGCCACTGGGAGCATCGGCTTTTTGGTTGTGGTGTAGCTCGATAATCTCCACATGATCGAAATAGCGAGCCGCTTGAGCCGCCATCTGCTGCATCAATACCATGCCAATGGCAAAATTAGGGGCAATTAAAGCCCCGATACTAGCCTTATCAGCAAAAGCGGTTAACCCCTGCACCTGAGCATCACTCAGCCCCGTCGTTCCCACCACCGGCGGGACGCCAAAGGCAATCGCAGCCCGCATGTTTTCATAGACGACGCTGGGATGGGTAAAGTCCACCATCACCCCCGGTTGATGGGGCTGCTTGGTCAATTCCAGCAGGGATCCCTGGAGATCATCGCTGATCAACACCCCTGTGGATCCGATCCCCACCACATCCCCAATATCGTGGCCCACAAACGATCGAGCCACGGCACCCACCAACTGCATATCTGCAGCTTGTGCTACTACCTTAATCACTTCGCGGCCCATTTTGCCCGTGGCACCATTGACCAAAACGGGGATGGGAGTATCAGACATGAGGGATCCCAGGAGCTAGGGTCTACAGCTTGACTTCAATATCCACCCCAGCGGGGAGATCCAGTTTCATCAACGCATCGATGGTCTTGGAGGACGGCGAGTAGATATCGATGATGCGGCGATGGGTGCGGGTCTCAAAATGCTCGCGGGAGTCTTTGTCCACGTGAGGAGAGCGCAGCAGGCAGTAGATCCGGCGACGAGTAGGCAACGGGATCGGCCCCACTGGTACCGCTTGAGTCCGAGTGGCCGTATCGACAATTTTGTCGCAGGAGGTGTCCAGCAAGCGATGATCGTACGCTTTGAGCCGGATCCGAATCTTTTGTTGGGTCAGGGTAGCCATAGGTTAGGTGCAGACAATAGCGGTGACAAACTTGAAGTGAAACAATTGGGCGGGGAGAAAGAGAAACCAGAGACACAGACAGATCGAGGGGAATAAGGGATCCGATAGTCCGTAGACCATCATCATGCCCTCACTAACCCCTCGACCTTCATGAAACGCCTATTTCGATACAGACTTGAGCGGAAACGATGGGTAACTCAAGGATCCCTTATTTGAGGATCTTGGAAACCACACCAGCACCCACAGTCCGGCCACCTTCGCGGATGGCAAAGCGCATCCCTTGCTCAATGGCGATGGGCTGAATCAGCTCCACCGTCATCTTGATCCGGTCGCCAGGCATCACCATCTCAGGTTGAGAGCCATCATCAGCGGTGAAGGCAGCAATGGTGCCAGTCACGTCGGTGGTTCGCACGTAGAACTGAGGCCGATAGCCGGAGAAGAACGGGGTATGACGGCCACCTTCTTCTTTCTTGAGGATGTAAACCTCAGACTCGAAGTTGGTGTGGGGGGTGATGGACTTGGGCTTGGCAATCACCATGCCGCGCTCGATGTCAGCCTTCTGGATCCCACGCAACAAGATCCCGATGTTGTCACCAGCCATGCCTTCATCTAGGCTCTTCTGGAACATCTCCAGACCTGTGACAGTGGTGGAGCGGGTGTCTGCCAACCCGACCAGCTCAACAGTTTCCCCAATTTTGACCTTGCCACGCTCGATCCGACCAGTGGCCACGGTGCCACGACCAGTGATGGAGAATACGTCTTCCACCGCCATCAAGAAGGGCTTATCGATATCCCGCTCGGGGGTAGGGATGTAGGAGTCAACAGCGTCCATCAACTCATAAATCTTGTCCACCCAGGGATCATCTCCCCGCTTGGTAGTGGGAGCAACACCAATCTTTTCCAAGGCCTTGAGGGCAGACCCTTTGACGATGGGGATGTCGTCGCCAGGGAAGTCGTATGTGGAGAGCAACTCCCGCACTTCCAACTCCACCAATTCGAGTAACTCCTCGTCATCCACCATGTCTTCTTTGTTCAAGAAGACCACCAGGTTAGGAACCCCCACCTGACGAGCCAACAGGATGTGCTCCCGAGTCTGGGGCATGGGGCCATCAGCCGCAGACACCACCAGGATCCCGCCATCCATTTGGGCTGCACCCGTGATCATGTTCTTCACGTAGTCAGCGTGGCCGGGGCAGTCCACGTGGGCATAGTGACGGTTCTCGGTTTCATATTCCACGTGGGCGGTATTGATGGTGATCCCCCGAGCTTTTTCTTCGGGAGCCGCATCAATCTCGTCATACTTACGAGCTTTGGACTGGCCCATCACCGATAGGGTGGTGGTGATCGCCGCTGTCAACGTGGTTTTGCCATGGTCAACGTGGCCGATGGTGCCGATGTTGACGTGGGGCTTATTTCTCTCAAACTTCGCACGTGCCATTGTGTTTCTACTTCCTTCCTTCGTAAATCACATGAACTAGTTGTTAGGGTGCCTATGAGACGGTTGTCGGTAGGACGCTGGTCAAAGAGACGGGCCCAAGTCATAAAGAGCAGACGTTAGATCGGGGGATCAATTGTTACCCTTATTTTTTGAGATGATGGTTTCCGCAATATTGCGGGGCACCTCTTCGTACTGGGAGAACTCCATGGTGAAGGTGCCACGACCCTGTGTCTTTGAGCGGATGTCGGTGGCATAACCAAACATCTCAGACAAGGGCACCTTAGCAGTCACCTTGGAGAGACCTTCGTCAGTGGTCATCCCTTCCATCTGGCCGCGACGGGAGTTAATATCTCCAATCACATCGCCAAGAAAGTCTTCAGGAACTTCCACTTCTACCTTCATCATTGGTTCCAAGATCACGGGAGCAGCGCGTTTGACCGCTTCTTTCAACGCCATCGATCCGGCAATTTTAAATGCCATCTCGTTGGAGTCAACGTCGTGGTAAGAGCCATCGATCAGGGTGGCACGCACATCGATCAAAGGATAACCAGCCACCACACCGGATTCGCAAGCTTCCTTGATCCCTTGCTCAGCTGGGCCCACATATTCCTTGGGCACCACACCGCCAACGATCTTGGAAACAAATTCAAAACCAGTACCGGGCTCGGTCGGTTCAAGATCGATCACAACGTGACCATACTGACCACGGCCTCCACTCTGACGGACAAACTTGCCCTCGACCTTGTTGACCGGTTTGCGGATGGTTTCCCGATAGGCAACCTGGGGAGCACCCACGTTGGCTTCTACCTTGAACTCCCGCAGCATCCGATCCACCAGAATCTCGAGGTGCAGCTCGCCCATGCCGGAGATCACGGTTTGATTGGTCTCGGGATCTACCATGACTCTAAAGGTAGGATCCTCTTCAGAGAGCGATTGCAGGGCTTTGGAGAGCTTATCCAAGTCCACCTTGGTCTTGGGCTCGACTGCCACCGAGATCACCGGTTCAGGAATGAACAGCGATTCTAAGATGATGGGGTTTTGTTCGTCACAGAGGGTGTCGCCGGTGAAGGTATCCTTGAGTCCTAATACAGCCCCCAAGTCTCCAGCCCGCAGCTCATCCACCTCGATTCGATCATCCGCTCGCAGCAGGATCAAACGCGAGATGCGCTCTTTCTTGCTCTTGGTGGCGTTGTAAGCATAGGTACCCTTGGCCAAAATCCCAGAGTACATGCGAACAAAGGTAAGACGGCCATAGGGATCCGCCATGATTTTGAAGGCCAAAGCTGCCATCGGCTCATCATCAGAGGCGGGGCGGGTGGTCTCGCTACCATCTGGCAAGATGCCCTTGATGGGGGGGACTTCTGTGGGGTTGGGGAGGTAGTCCACCACCGCATCCAATAGCCGCTGCACCCCTCTGTTTTTGAAGGCAGAGCCGCAGAGCATGGGCATCATCTGACCGCTAATTGTGGCTTTGCGGATGGCCATCATCAGCTCAGCTTCTGACAACTCTTCCTCGGCCAGATAGCGCTCCAGCAGGGATTCATCGGTTTCTGCCACAGCCTCTAACAGAGCAGTGCGATATTCTGCCACCCGATCCGCCACTTCAGCCGGGATCTCATCCGTGACTTGAATATCGGTGCCCGCATCGTTGGTATAGATGTAAGCCTTCATGGCCACCAAATCCACCAGTCCGGAGAACTGAGCTTCGGCCCCGATGGGAATCTGGATGGGCACGGCATTGGCGCGCAGGCGATCCCGCACCTGATCCACAACTTTATAGAAGTTGGCACCCGTGCGATCCATCTTGTTGATGAAGCCGATGCGAGGCACTTTGTATCGTTCGGCTTGCCGCCACACGGTTTCTGTCTGGGGCTGAACGCCGCCCACAGAGCACAGAACTGCGATCACCCCATCCAAAACTCGCATGGAACGCTCCACCTCAATGGTGAAGTCCACGTGGCCAGGGGTGTCGATGATATTGATGCGGTAATCACGCCAGTTGGTGGTGATGGCTGCCGCAGTGATGGTGATACCGCGCTCACGTTCTTGGGCCATCCAGTCCGTGACAGCGGTGCCCTCATGAACCTCGCCCATTTTGTGGATCATGCCCGAGTAGAACAGGATCCGCTCTGTGGTGGTGGTTTTGCCTGCATCAATGTGAGCCGCAATACCGATATTTCTAACTTTCTCCAGCGGAACCGAACGCGACACAGTAACCTCCTGAGGTCTACGCGATACCCAATGCTTGCTTTGTCAGGATGAGTATAATCCCAATTCTTCAGGACTATCCTTGAACCAACAGCATCAAGTGATTAAGCATTACTTTACAATTCTAGTGGAAGTTGAGACCGAATTTGTCAATTGGTGGCACGATGTGGGCCTGTGTTTGTCATAACTGCTCCCACAAGGCTTTGAGGCGCTTTCCTTTGGGCAGGGTCATTCCTTTGGGCAGGATCAAATTGACTTGAGTGAACTTGTTGGATTGGCCTGACGAACACCCCTAACAAACACCCAATGTTTAATAGCGATAGTGGGCAAAGGCTTTGTTTGCCTCAGCCATCCGGTGTGTTTCCTCACGGCGACGAATGGTGTTACCCGTCTCGTTAGAGGCATCCAACAACTCATTTGCCAGCTTGGAGGACATTGTCCGACCGGGTCGCTCCCGCGAGAAACGGGTGATCCAGCGCAAGGCCAAAGAGGTTCCCCGGTCGCCGCGAACCTCGATGGGCACCTGATAGGTGGCACCGCCTACCCGCCGAGCTTTGACTTCTACCATGGGGGTGGCGTTGCGGATAGCATTTTCCACCACCGTCAAGGGAGGAGTGCCGGTGCGCTCTTCAATTAGGGCCATCGCATCATAGACAATGCGAGAGGCAAGGGATCCCTTGCCATCCAGCATGATCTTGCGGGTCAGCATGGTCACTAATCGGCTGCCGTATTTGGAATCGGCAGGAACATCACGTTGGGGGGCGCGGTTGCGGCGAGACATAGGTCACTCAAAAAAGGAAGAGAACGGTGAATACTGAAGCGAAAAGGGAAGTAGCAAGATGGCCCAATCATGCAGGTCATACAGAATTGCATCCGTGATGCCTGTAGATTGGGGGCTCCCTTCGTTTTTCTGGTTAGGGCTTACTTCTTTTTGCCTTTGGCAGCTGCAGCAGCGGCTGCACCGGGCTTCGGTCGTTTGGCTCCATATTTGGAACGCCCTTGTAAGCGATCTTTAACCCCAGAGGCATCAAGAGTGCCCCGAATGATGTGATAGCGTACACCAGGCAAATCCTTGACTCGACCCCCTCTGATCATCACCACAGAGTGCTCTTGGAGATTGTGGCCGATCCCAGGGATGTAGGCAGTCACCTCAAACCCAGAGGTTAAACGCACCCGCGCCACCTTGCGGAGAGCTGAATTAGGCTTTTTGGGAGTGGTGGTATAGACTCGGGTGCAAACCCCACGGCGTTGGGGGCAAGCTTTGAGCGCGGGAGACTTGGTCTTGCGCTCCGCAACACTCCGTTCCTCCCGTATCAGTTGTTGGATCGTCGGCATGGTGGTTGGGTTCTGGGTAAGTCTTCGCTAGATTTTCACTAGATTTTCATAGGGTCAATAGGAGCTAGGCTAGAGAGCCATATTGGCAACACAGGCTTAGGATCACTATCGAAAACGTGTGTTTGCATCGAAGATGGATCCTAGCAAGTAGAAGGCAACGCTGTCAATTCTGTTCAAGATTAGCTGTTTATGAGTTATTGCTGCGGGCTCAATCATGCCGACTTACACCCAGACCATTGAGATTGCCACGTCGTTGGCGCAAGTGGATCACTGCCTGACGGATCCCGAACTGATGCACCGTTGGCTCAATCCTCTACTCCGCTGCGAGTCAGTGGGATCCTGGAGTGATCAAGTGGGGAGCCAGTTCCGGTTTTTGCTCGGGATCCCGTTGTGGCAACCTGCTTTGGCCTGTGAGATTAGCTCAAGGGGCATTGAGGCTAACCAACGCTGGATCGAGTGGAGCTTTGCGGGCTTCTTTGTCGGATCTGATCGGTGGCAGATGCAGTCTCTGGCCTCTGTGACTAACGATGAGCTGGCCGAAGGAAGTCCTAAACGTTCTGAACTCACCCAACTGATCAATACGTTTGACTTTGAGATTCCCAATCCTCTGGTGAGTTGGGGATTCAATCTAGTGGCAGCGGGGCTGACTCAGAGGGATATGCGAGCACAGCTACAACGACTGCAACAGGTGGCAGAAGGGCTATCCCCCTGATCTATCCTCCCATCCTGCTGGTGACAAGGGATCCCGAAAGGAGCTGAGCCCCTGAGTCGAGATTAGCTTCCCACTTGCGGGGAGGCGCAGCACGGCGAATGTCTCGCCAAATCTGGGTGGCAGCCAGGGTGCCATCAGCCACCGCTATGGAAACTTGGTTGATCCCCACCTTGAGATCCCCCAGGGCAAAAATGCGGGGGTGACTGGTGCGACACATGCCATCGGTGGGCAGTGTTTCGTCCTGCCACTTCAGCGCGTCGATACCCTTGAGATAGCCATTGTGAAAATGGGATCCCATCGCCACAAGTCCGGTGGTCGCTTCGATGGTGGTGCCATCTGTAAATTGAACGCCGCTGAGCTGGTGATCTTGCCCTAAGAATGACTGGATCGGGGAGGTGTAGAGGGGATAGCCGTGCTCCGCCAATTTGCGCCGAAACTCAGGGCTAGGCTCAAAAAGACCGTGGGTGAGGATAGAGAGGTAGGGGGTGAACCAGTTCATCACAAAGGCTGCTTGGGCCCGTCCTTCGGTGTTGGCGATCAAGATGGCGGGTTGGTCTCGCATCTCATGCCCATCGCAGATCATGCAGACGTGCAGAGTGTGGCCCGCGTAGTCGTAGACATTTTGCATATCGTCCAGATGGGGCAAATGATCGATGATGCCGCTGGCCGCTACCACGTATTTCGCCCGAAAGGTGGGGGAGAGGGTCTGGCCTTTGCCCACTTTGACCCGAACTGAGAAGGTTTCATCCTCATTTTCGGTTACCTCCTCCACAAAGCCCCGTAGGTAGTCGCCGCCGACGCTGAGCAGGTGATCCACCCCCTGCTGTAACATCTCTCGCCCCGGCGTGGTGGGGGCCAACCCCAAATAATTGCGCAAATCTTGCATCCAAAACGACCGCCCTTTGCCTTTTTCGACGACTAGGCAGGAGAGGCCATAGCGGGCCAAATAGATGGCGGCAGAAAGCCCTCCTGCGCCACCACCCACCACAATGGCGTCATAGAGGGTGTCGAGACGGGTAGAAAGGTTTTTGCTAGAGAGTTTCATGGGGACTCCGGGGCATTTCTGGGTGAGAACGAAAGGGGAAAAGAGTTGCCCTGATCTTAGGCATCAATCTATCTCACTCGATCGAGCCTGTTGATACAGCTGGGATACAAATGGCTCTCCAGCCTGCAAACAGACGATATCTGTAAACAGCCGATGCAGGATGGGATGAGGAGCGTTCCTGAACAGTCCTATCCAATCCAGTCGTATTAAGGACGGTTGTATTAAGGACGGTCGGGGGGAGAGGATGGATTCAGATTAGGATACTGACACACAAAATGAAGCATTGAGGTTCTGGTTTCATGCCTTCTTCTAGCCCTGTGACCGAGTTCTCCCCTGACCTATGGCCATCCCTGCTGCATCAGCTGTTGGAAGGGCAATCGCTCTCTGAGGTGGAAGCTGAGCAACTGATGGGGGGCTGGCTGGCTGGAGTTGTGCCAGATGTGATGTCGGGGGCACTACTGGCTGCTCTACAGGCTAAGGGGGTGTCGGCTCAGGAATTGGCGGGCATGGCACGGGTATTGCAAGAAGCCTCACTGGGATCCCCGGTGGATCTGCCGCTGATGCTGGACACCTGTGGCACGGGGGGAGATGGGGCCGGGACGTTTAATATCTCGACGGCGGTGGCTTTTGTGGTCAGTGCGGCAGGGATCCCGGTGGTGAAGCATGGCAATCGCTCAGCCTCCAGCAAGGTGGGTTCTGCAGATGTCTTGGAGGGCCTGGGGATCCCGATGGGGGCGGAGCCTGACCGGGTGCGGGCGGCGGTGTCGGAGGTGGGAATCACCTTTTTGTTTGCCCCGGCTTGGCATCCGGCCATGAAAGCGGTGGTGCCCTATCGCCGTACTCTCAAAGTCCGAACCGTATTTAACTTGTTGGGGCCACTGGTCAATCCTCTCTACCCTCAGCGGCAGGTGATTGGGGTCTATGCCCCCCACCTGTTGACCCGGATGGCAGAGGCGCTGCAACTCTTGGGATCCCAGCAGGCGGTGGTATTGCACAGTCGGGAAGGACTGGATGAGGCGGGTTTGGCCCAGCCCACCGATCTGGCCATACTTAAAGAGGGTCAGGTTTCATCAGGGGTTTTGGATCCCCATGAGTTGGGACTGACATTGGCTCCCCTGTCGGCTCTGGCGGGAGGAGAACTGGCGGAGAATGTCGAGATCTTAACGGCGGTGTTGCAGGGCAAGGGATCCCTGGCTCAGCGGGATGTGGTAGCCCTGAATGCGGGGGTAGCGCTGTGGGTTGGGGGCAAGGCCAATGACTGGGTAGAAGGGGTGCAGTTGGCTCAGGAGATTTTGGCGGCGGGATCAGGTTGGGATCGCCTCCAAGCCTTGGTGAGGTTTTTACAGAACTGAGAAGATTAAAATCAAGTGTGTGCAAATTAAGCGTAGCTGCTAGGAGACCCGCATTATGCCCATCGCCAACGAATACGCTTTTCCCTTTCAGCATCATCAAAAGTTTTCTATCCATGATCCCGTGGTTTCGAGTCAGGGACTCTCGAAGCAGGAAATAGTGGCGGCTATGGCTTTACAGGGGATGCTGAGCAATCCCCAGGTTGACCTCACCCAAATGGGGGTAGAGTATCGGACTTATCTGGTGCAGAGCTCTGCGGTTTTGGCCACCGAATTACTGCAACTGTTGGAGGATCCCTATGCTCTGGAGTACCCCCCATCTGAGGCCGCTGAGCAGGCTTATGCCAGCGCAGAAGGGGGTGTGGCAGCAGCAGAGGAGCTGGTTAATCAAGAGGGATCCTTTGGCGCTGTAGCGGATGAATCTGGCCTCCCATTCAATCCTGAGGTGTCTGGGACTGAGCCACCATCCTCTTCGGATCCCTTGGACGATATGGATCTGGAATCTTTTGGTTTTGACCGTATTCCAGAATAGCCATGCTAAACGTCTATCTCTAGGATGATTCAGGGGAAAGTCTGAGTTAACGCAGAAATAGCACTACCAGCCACATCAGCGTAAAGGTAATACCCACCAACCATCCGCCTGCCACAGATCCTCCTGTGGGCAAGAGATCAGCAACGGTCAAAGCGATCAGCCAACCCGCAGTCAGGGATCCCAGAGAAAGGAGAACTGCGTGAATGGCTTTTTTCTCTTTGCGATAGATCAGCCAGATCGAGGCCAATAACCCCAATGCCAGCGGTAGGGTAGGAGCACCTGGGCTTGGGATCAAAGCCACCCAGGCTGTCAATCCCCCAAATATACCCCCGCTTAGCAAGACCTCTTGCTTGGTGGGACTATCCACCCACTGGGATAACCATTGGGGCACCTTTGCCGCAGGATCAGCCGGAGCAAACAAAATTTTGTCAGGTTCCCATTCCGATGCTCGTTCCGCAAATCGAATCCGATCGGGCACTGGGATTTTGCCTTCGCGGCGCATCTTTAGCAGCTGCATCAAGATCAGATCGTAGGCTTGCTCAATCTTCTCTTGCTGTTCTTCATCGGCGGCATAGGTTGTCAGCAAATGCTCCTTAGCGGCCTTGATGTCTTCAAAGGAAGCATCCTCCGCTAAACCCAAGATTTGATATGGAGTCCGTTCGGCCATACCGCCCCGTCCCTAAAACTCAATCAATACCTTAGCTCCAATCGACAGGGTATGCCCTGTCCTGAGGTAGATCTTGTTTGAGCTTTTCTGGTTTTGTGGGGCTCAGTCAATAACCCAAGCTCTAACAGAGCCTCAGAAAACTTAGCAGAGCCCACCACTAGAAACCAAAGAACCTTCAGATTGGTCAGGGTTTTAGGTGATGAAGGTTATGGAGAGAGCCAAATAGAGGCTCAGTTCGATCTTGATGGACTCTGATGGGCCACAATCATGGCCCATTTAGCTGGACTTATTTAGCTGGACTTATTCAGCTGGACTTATTCAGAATCGGAGGCTGACCGAACCATTAAGACAGGGCAGGCACTATGTTGACGTAGGTAATCTGAGGTGGAAGGCCCGAATAGGCGGTCAAAGTCAGGGATATTTTGGGCAAACGCAGGGCGTCGATCCGGGGATCCCAGGAGGAGCAGATCGGTATTAGCCTCATGGGAGAGGCGTGCGATCTCGGGGCCGGCATCCCCTACTGAACGCAGCACCCGATGGCGAATATGGTGCCGATTGAGCTGGCCAATGGCGTTTTCGAGCACTGGATCACGGGTGGTGCTGACGGTATCCAGTTGGACACGGGCCAGTTGTACCTCTGCCCCTGGGATCTCTTGGGCAATCTGTATGGCCATTTGCAGAGATTCTTGCGAGGCTACTGAGGAATTGAGAGCCACCATGACGCGCTGAATCCGCTTTAGGAAGAGGCCATCACGGATCATCAGCATTGGGCACTGGGCCATTTGGAAGATGTACTGGCTGATGGAGTTCTCAAAAATGGCGGCGAACCGATTGTGCTGGCTTGTGCCCATGACAAGCATTGGATCCAGCTCAGTCTTGGCCAATTGAAACAATACATTTTTGGGATCCCCTTCCACCAGTCGAGTCTGGATCAGGTCATTGGCGGGGAAGGAAGCGCGGGATTGGTCGAGCAGATCTTGGCCTGCCTGCCAGTGAGCCGCAGCCACCGAGCTGGTGATTTGGGGGCGTACTACATGGACAAGGAGGAGATTTGTGTTGGCAAAATGGGGCAATTTCATCAAGGCTAGAGTCATTTGCTCTGCCAGCCCGGAGCCATCGACCGCCACAATCAAAGTTTTGATACGGGGCGGGATGATCGACCTATAGGTTACTGCTGTGGGGTTGCTTGCCATCCGTAAACGTGGTGTCATTCCAACCATGATGATCTCTCCGGTTCTGGTAATCTGGTTCAGCAAAGTTGTTGCCGGGTTCTCTTGAAAGTTCTTTGACTCATCAATTCTTCTCTTTCATTCTCAATCACCCTTCAATCTCAATCACCTCTCAATCACCTTCCAATGTTTTCTCTCCAAATGTATTGAGATATTCATTGAGGGTATTGGCCTGAGATTATTTGGTGAGACTACTTCTAAGATCTAGAAATGATCATTGACCAGTCATGGAGAGCTTCTTGAGGGATGGAGAGAGAAAGAGATTCAGTAGCAAGATGCCTATGAACCATAGAACAATAGATAAGCTATTGCCCACTTATGATGTTTTCACAATGAAAATCACTGGATCGCAGCAGGTTAGAACCCACTCGCTTATTACTATAGGAGAGGTTCTTTGCCCTCCAGCAAAATTAAGGCTTATTTTTCACATACAGCAACAGAGGATGAAAACAAAGTTTACGTTTGGGGCTGGGGATACCGTGATTACCCCCTTTGACGGCAAGGGATCCCGATCCGGAAATAGCTCCCGTCAGCGCTGTGGGAGGGACTTGGGGTAGGATCGAGCCGTCATCAAGAGCCCGAAGGAGGGGATTTGGTGATGATTGCTGCTGGAGTTGTCTGATGAGCCAATGGATAGAGAGGATGCCCCTAGGGCTGGATATTACGGGGATCCTGTTGGCTGGGATCCTTGGGTTTGGAGTGGGTCGGATCCTACCTAGCCTAATACGCCCTGTGGTGGGATGGCTCTCGGGGGATACCGCGTCTTTTAGCCTGATCGTGGATCCCTATCGCAACTGGGTCGGGGCTGTTGTTGCCCTGGCCATGACAGATCTGGCTGTTTTAGTCTTGGGATGGCCTCGGCTGCAAGTGACGGAAACCATCGTCAGTTTATTGCTGACCTTGACCGGGGCGTGGTTAGCCTCACGCCTGTTTAAGCAGTTTTTCGATGTCTATTTGTTGGATGCCGTTTTTCGGGGCGGGCGTAAAACTAACAGTGAGTTATTCATTGTCGGCAAGTTTATTGCCAATTTCTTAATTATTGTTCTGTCCATTATTCTATTTGCCCAAACTCACCAGATCAACGTGGTAGGTCTGTTTGCCAGTTTGGGAATTGGGGGATTGGCGATTGCCTTTGCCGCGCAAAAAACCCTGGAGCAATTGCTGGGAGGAATCGTCTTGTATGTGGATCGGCCTTTTGTGGTAGATGACTATATTGGTTTGCCAGATGGTACTTTTGGTCGGGTGGAATCGATTGGGCTACGTTCTACCCGGATCCGTACCTCTGGAAAGGGAACGCTGATGGTGGTGCCCAATGGCAATCTCAATCAGATGAGTATTGAGAACTTTACGGGGGCCAAAAAAGTGATGTCGATCTTGTACCTCACTTTTTATCGAGATCTGAGTAGTGAGGATCGGGCCTTGATCCAACAGGTGATTGTGGCCAGCACCCGAGATATTTTTGGGATTGACACCCGCAGTACGGATGTCAGCTTTCGAGAACAGGGATCCCTGGGGGATCCAGACTATCGCACTCAGGCCCAATGCACCTTCTTTATTTTGGGATCTGGAGATGTGTCGATGGATCTGCGGCGGCAACTGCTGGATATTGCCAATGAGAAGATCTCCCAGCAACTGAAAGGATATGGCATCTCCTTTGATATTGAGGATCCCACCATCTATGTGGATTCTCCCATCACCATTTAGGCAATTGAGTCTATACCCTACCCCAATGCTTTTTCGCTGTTTTAGGATCCCATGGATTTTGTTCGCAACCTCATGATCTCAGTCTGGGAATCATTGCCATTGGAGGAATGGCAAGCTGAGATCCCCCGTTTAGCAACCTTTGCTTTTTTTGTGTTTCTGTCAATCTTGATTGGCCGCTACACCACCCTAATTGTCAATCGCATCATTCGGAGATTTTCGCCTCAACGGGTGGCTGAGCTTTATGTCTCTATGGTGGAGCCGCTCCAAGATCTATTTCGGATTGCCGGAACATTGATCCTGTTATCGCTCTCTTTGGTTTGGATCCAACCCTATCAATCGGTCTTTGGGCTAGTTAGGCCCTTAACAGATTTGGCCGTGATCTGCAGTGTGGCTTGGTTGACCTCTCGCTTGTTTCGACAGTTTATCAGCGTCTATGGCATTGAGTTGTTTCAAAAACTTGGCCTTAATATGGATGACTTGGTACTGGTGATCAACACCATCATTGATGTCATTATTGCGTTTGTGGCTTTGTTGATCTTTGCCCAGAGTCAACAGTTTAACCTGGTTGGCTTGTTAGCTAGTCTGGGGATTGGGGGATTGGCGGTGGCTTTTGCAGCTCAAAAGATTTTGGAGCAACTATTGAGCACCATCGTCCTTTATCTCGATCGTCCTTTCAATCCTGGAGATTATATTCGTCTGCCCAATTCTAATCCAGCCCAGGCAGAAGGTCAGTTGGGGCGGGTGGAGTCGATCGGGCTCCGCTCTACCAAGATTCGCACTGCTGCCAAAAATACGTTGCTAATTGTGCCCAACTCCGATCTGATCAGCCGAGTGATTGAGAATGTTACCTTGGCCAAAAAAGTGATGGTGATGCTCTATTTGGATTTTAGTCGTCCTCTCACTGAACAGGATGGTGCCTTAGTCCGTCAAGTCATTACAGATGGTACCAATACACTTTTTGGTATCGATCCGGGCAGTACCAATATCTCCTTAATGGATCATAAGAATGGTCATACCTCACGGGCTAGAGTAACTTTTTTTATTCTGGGATCCTCGCAAAATTCGATTCAACTGCGCAAGAGGCTGTTGGAACTCGCCAATGATAGGATATCGAACAAGCTAAAGACCTATGGCATCTATTTCTCGATAGAGGATCCCACCATCTATGTAGAATCTCCTGTAACGATCTAAACCCTATGCAGACGGATTGCCGCCTGTTCTGAGGCCGGGATCCCAGCTGATGAAAGACACAGGTACTGGCATAATGAATTCAGATAACGTTGCATCCTCGAAGGACTCCGACTATGACCGCTAAGGTTGAGATCTATACTTGGCAGACCTGTCCTTTTTGCATCCGCGCTAAACGGCTTTTGCAAAGTAAAGGGGTTGAGTTTATTGAATATGCCATTGATGGGGATAATGCTGCCCGACAGCAAATGGCTGAACGGGCACATGGGGGCCGAAGCTTGCCTCAGATCTTCATCAATGACCAGCATGTGGGGGGCTGTGATGATATCCATGCCCTAGATCGGCGGGGCCAGTTGGATCCCTTGCTGCAAGCTAGCGCCTCTTAGTCTGGGGTGAGTGCTGACTCCGAGTATCCCTGACTCCATCCTTCATCCTCTGATCTCCCCATGAGCGACACGATTTTTGGCAAGATTATCCGCAAAGAGATACCGGCCCAGATCGTCTATGAAGATGATGCTGTGCTGGCCTTTAAGGATATTCAGCCTCAGGCTCCCGTCCATATTTTGGTCATTCCCAAAAAGCCCATACCACAGCTAAGCATGGCCACGGAGGCGGATCAAAGCCTGTTGGGAAAGATGCTGTTGACGGCTCGGCAGGTGGCTGCTGAGGCGGGGCTGGATGAGGGCGGCTATCGGTTGGTGATCAACAACGGTGTGGATGGAGGTCAGACCGTCTATCACTTGCATCTCCATATCCTGGGTGGGCGCAGTTTGGCGTGGCCACCGGGATAGGGGCTTATCGTCGTAATATTCCCCAGACAAATCCAGGGCTGACCCCTTGCCGCCGAGCCATTTTGATCCAGAGCAACCTCATGTGCTCTAAATGCAAGCTCCCGGACATAGGGCCGACATCCACGGGATCCCATCCAGACGGCTTTGCTGGAGCAGTCCACCTTCTACCCGATTACCAGCATTCGGGGGGGGGGGTGCGGTTGGCCTGTTGGATTATGTGGAGATCACCTTGCCTTTGCCGGGGTTTCAGTGGTATTGCGTTGGCATCGCTCGACAGAAGCTTCTCCGGCTAGCCAGTGGTTGCGAGAGGTGGTTTTAGTCTTCAGGGATGATCAAGAGTCTGAGTCCTAACCGCTAGCTATAGTGGCACCTAGTGTCGCTGATGGTTCTGAATCAATGCTCAAAATTGGGGACTTTTCGCGGCTGGGACAGATATCGGTGCGGATGTTGCGCCACTACGACCAACTGGGCCTGATCAAACCTGCCTACGTGGATCCCGAATCAGACTATCGCTACTACAGCCTCGATCAGTTGCCCCGCCTCCATCGCATTCTTGCCCTCAAAGACTTGGGCCTATCCCTCGACCAAATTGAACAGGTGCTCAGGGAAAACCTTTCTCCAGAGCAACTCCAAGGCATGTTAGCCCTCAAACAAGCTGAGCTGAGCCAACAGGTACAAGAAACCCAGCTGCGGTTGCAACGGGTGGCCTCACGCCTAGCCCAGATCCAGCAGGAAGACGCTGACTCCCCTTATGAAGTGGTGCTCCGTCCCATCTCCGCCAGCGTGATCGCCTCAATCCGTCGCATTGTCCCCACGCTGATGGATATGCCCACCTACCGCTGTGGTGCCTCTGACGACCTCTATGCCTGGCTCGACAAACAGCGATTGGATCCCTATGGCCCCGAGATTGTCCTCTATCACTTCCCGGACTATAGCGAAACGGATATCGATATGGAATTCGGGATCCCGATTGCATCGAAATCGAAGCTTGATCTCAGGGATCCCATCCAACTCTCCACTCTGACTGCTGTCGAACAGATGGCCTGTGTGATTCACGAGGGATTGTTGTGGGATGTCGGTCAGGCGATTACCGCCCTGTTTACCTGGATGGGACGCAATGGCTATGCCAGCGCAGGTAGCTTTCGGGAGGTGCATCTGTTTGGCAAAGAGACCGCTAAGACTGGAACTGAGCCGGTGGTGGTGGAGTTGCAGATCCCTGTTGTGCCCCAATCCATCAACCCTTATTGGGCCAAAAACCTTTGAAACGTTACTCAAGCCCCAAAATGGCTCTCAGCTCTGGGTGCATCCCC
Source organism: Cyanophyceae cyanobacterium (assembly GCA_050330615.1). GTDB lineage: Bacteria > Cyanobacteriota > Cyanobacteriia > Thermostichales > Thermostichaceae > JAAUUM01. The sequence goes on along the minus strand of JBHJNR010000257.1, from coordinate 4,790 downwards.
TCAGGGCAGCAAATCACTTACTGAAACTACCGTATTAGGGGCAAACAACGGGGCAATCTGTGCTGAAGCAGGATGGACGTTCTTGCTTTGATAACCCTCGGGCTGGGGATCCCGGTAGATTTCTAGGGCATTGTCGACCAAGTTAAGGATCCAATACTCTGGTATCCCGGCTTGGGCATAGAGAACACTTTTGGTTTGGCGGACAAATGTGAGGGTGCTATCTGAGACTTCGACAACCAATAGAGCTGTGGTGGGATGGTTGTGAGCAAAGTCTTCTAGGGATCCAGCAACGATAGCGATATCAGGTTCTGGTTCTGAAAAATTTCCTAACATCAAAGGCAATTGAGGGCGAAGATGGGCGGTGTTAGGTAGGATGTTCCCCAAAACCCGCATGACCTTGAGGATCCCAGTGGCATGGCGGCTCTTCATTGGGCTCATATCGATCACCTGACCTCGGATCAGTTGCACGCACTTGCCATCAAACAGCCCCATTTCACCCATGCGGTGATACTCCGCCCGTGTCCAGTGATGCACAGCCGGATCAGTTGTGGTTGAGATTGTGGTTTGCACAGTCATGAGTGGAATCTAGTACTTGAGGAGAGATGCTGCCTCCTTAGAGTCTAGCTGCCCTGATTTTTGGAGAACTTTTCAAACTAAATCTCCTAGTTGTGTCAAGGTTGTGTCTGATGCAGCATTAACCCCCTATCGCAGCTGATCATTTTTCTGATGCCTTTAATGACATCAAGTGCCCCAGGGATAGTAGAGAGGCAATCACACTTGAGTGCTACCAGGGATCCAGAACTTATTTATCAACGATTGGGCATCACTCCCCAACAACTGCAAACTTTTTGTCAACGTTGGCGGATTAATCAGCTTGCCCTCTTTGGATCCGTACTCAGAGAGGACTTCCACCCCAGCAGCGACATCGATATCTTGATTGACCTTGATCCCAATCATACCTGGGGACTTGAGTACATCCAAATGCGCCAAGAACTCGCCAGCCTCCTCAATCGTCCGGTTGATCTTCTCACTTTTCAAACCATCACCCATAGCCATAACTCCCTACGGCGTCAAGGGATCCTTAATGATGCTGAGATGATCTATGTTGCGCGATAGACAAGCACTACTCGACATCATCAAGGCGACCCAACAAGTTTTGGATTATGCCCAAGACTTGACTCAAATCGAGCTTTGCCAAAACGACGAAAAACAAGCTGCTATCCTCTATCGTCTGATCATCATTGGAGAAGCCACCAAGCGACTCTCCACTGACTTTCGAGACCAATACAGCACCATACCGTGGCGACAAATGGCAGGACTTAGAGATGTCGTCATTCACGATTACGATGAACTTGACACTAATATCCTCTGGAACGTCATCACCCTCAACCTGCCAGGGATCTTGTGGATGCTACAAATCCTCTTATCCCAGCTGGATCCCGGAGCTATTACAGACTGACCCATCACCATTTCCTCCCAAGCCCAGTACATCCGGGGGGGGATGATGAATCTATTTCCCAAGTAGGTGCTTGACTCTGACATTATGTGAGGCTTTAGGGTTCAAACCAGTAAGCCTCAAGGCCACCTCATAGCGGCATCAGGGTCTTGAGATCTGCAAGGGACAGGTTTTCATGGTGCGTTCTCCATCCTTCTTTCGAGCAGCGGGATCCCTACTGATCCTGGAAGGCTTATTGATTTATATTCCCCTGATTGTGCTGGGATCCGCCATCGGCTGGCCTGCCAGTTTAGGGGATCCCCCTAGTCAGGTATTGCCCGCTATTGTGGAGCAATCTACAGCAGTGACAGGGGGCTATTTGGTCTATCTGGCCTACTCCGTATTGTTTTATCCGATGTCTCTGTTGGTGGTGAATTGTCTTGTCGCCAATCCGGGCAATACGCCTTATTTGAATATGGCGATTGGCTTTGGGTTAGCCTCCACCATTACCCGCGTGTTGGGCATTATTCGCTGGTTGGTGGCCATGCCTGCTCTGGCCAGAGTCTATGAGGATCCGGGTAGCTCTGAGCTGACCCGCACAGTGGTCGAGGTGGTCTATCAGGTTTTGAACGACTATGCCGGATCCATTGGTGAAGTTTTGGGAGTGGGGTTGTTTGCAGCCCTGTGGCTGACGATTGTCTCGGCTGTGATGTGGCGGACGGGATCCCTGCCCCGCTGGATCGCCCTCTGGGGTATGGTGGCGGCCTTGCTGCAACTCATCCTTTTGTTGGAATTAACGGGCATCGATTTGGGGGGATTTATCACCCTTTCAGGAGTGGTATTGCACCTCTGGTTTTTGGCGGCAGGGATCCTGCTGTTTCGGAAGCGGATCCCGGTGGTGGTGTAAAGCCTTGAACTTAAATAAAAAAGGAGGATTGTGTGATGAAACGACGAGCATTGATTCAGCTGGCGGCAGGCTCTACAGCCGTTTTAGTGGCCGGTGGGGTTTGGCGCGCCCAAACTACAGGGGTCTTTAGCCAAGGGCAGGGGCCAGCCTATGAACTATGGGAGACCTGGAAAACTGACCGACCTGAAGGAGCTTTGGGCATTATCCAAGCCGGGATCCTGGCCGCTAACCCTCATAACACTCAGCCCTGGCTCTTTTCTCTTCAGGAGTCCGATGATCAGGCCCAAATTGAAGTGTATGCCTACTTGAGCCGAGAACTGGGGGCGATGGATCCCTATCGACGGGAGATGATACTGGGTTTGGGCTGTGCATTGGAGAATATGCATCTTGCGGCGGCGGCAATGGGTTACGCGGTGGAGACTACCCTAGCTTCAGGATCCCTGTTGGATGCCGAATTAGAGGACACACCTGTGGCAACTCTCAGCCTTACCCGTCGTCCGACAACCCCTTCCGAGTTGTATGAGGCGATTCCCAACCGCCACACCAACCGAGCTCGCTATGATCCTGAGCGCTCAATCCCCGCCGATATCCTCAACGCTTTTGACGAGCTTACTGCAGGGGATCCCAATCTGAAACTGATGCTTTTCACCGATATAGATCAGCGTCAGCGATTGGCAGAAGCCACTGTTCAGGCCACGGAAGACATCATTGCCGATGCCGAGATGATCCACGATAGCGACCGCTGGTTTCGCCATGGTTGGCAGGAGTTGCAACGGGAACGCAGTGGGGTTCACATTGATGCTTCGGGTCTACCCTGGGGGATTCGCTCATTGGTCAAAGTTTTACCACCTTTGGATGCCGCAGCCTCCCATCAGGCTTGGCTAGATACCACCCGCCAAACCGTACCCTCATCGCCAGTGTTGGGACTGATCGCCGTTCGTCAGTTGTACGACATCAACCAATCGCTACGGGCTGGGCAGTTTTGGCAACGGATTCATCTCTACGGCACCACTCAGAGAATTGCCATGCAGCCGATCAACCAATTACCAGAACGTGTGGATCGGGAGCGTCAGTTGAGTTTGCCACCGGGAACTGCTGCAACGTTGGCAACGTTGACCAGGGATCCCACCTGGTTACCCACCTTTACCTTTCGAATGGGGTATCCCACAACATCTGCTTTACCCAGTGCTCGCCGCACCCTGTCAGCTGTTTTGATCTGATTGGATCTCCCCACCTCTTCGCCCTGGTCAGCCCATTCTTCTTCAATCCCCTCTAACCCATGCAACCCAATCCCGCACTCCACGTCATCTTTGGCACTGGGCCACTGGCTCAATCTGTGATGAAAGAACTCCTCCGCCAAAATCAGTCTGTGCGTATGGTGAACCGTTCTGGCAAAGCCCCCGTACCCGATACGGTAGAGGTTGTGGCAGGCGATGCCTACGATCCTGAAGTGACCCGCCACCTTTGCCAGGGATCCGCCGTTGTCTATCAATGTGCCCAACCCCCCTACACCCAATGGCCAGAGAAGTTTCCTGCTCTGCAAGCCAGCATCCTAGAAGCTGCTGCCGTTAATGAAGCTGTTTTGGTGGTGGCCGAAAACCTCTATATGTATGGGCCTGTCCAGGGATCCCTGCATGAAAAACTGCCCTATGCCGCTACCACCCGCAAAGGCCGCACCCGTGCTCGCATGTCTGAAGCGCTCCTAGCAGCTCACCGTCAGGGTCGGGTACAGGTGGTGATGGGCCGGGGATCCGACTTTTATGGGCCTAGGGTACTCAATTCAGCCTTGGGGGAGCGAGTCTTTCCGCAGGTATTGGCGGGCAAGTCGGTAACAGCTATGGGGAATGTTGATGTGCCCCACTCTTACGCCTACATCGACGACTTTGGTCAAGCGTTGGTGGCTTTAGGGCAACAGGAGTCTGCCTATGGTCGGGCTTGGCATGTCCCTCATGCACCCGCTATGTCCACCCGCCATGTTATTGAGCTGGCCTACCAATCAGCCGGGATCCAACCCACTCCACCCATCCGAGGCATGGGATCCCTGATGATGCGACTGGGGGGCCTCTTCATTCCCGAAGCCCGCGAAACCGTGGAGTTGATGTATGAGTTTACGGATCCCTTTGTGGTGGATGATAGTGACTTTCGAGCAGCTTTTGGCCTAGAACCCACCTCTTTAGAAGCCGGGATCCAGGCTGCGTTGGCGTGGTACCGGAATTATCATCGCGCCTAAACGACAAGAGGGAGTCAGCCCATGAGCCTCCATCCCTCTAGACCAACAGTTTGAGTTACTCAGTCACCTAAGACACCACAGCTGCGGTGGCTTCAACTGGGGCCGTCAGCTCTGTGCCATCTTCTGAAGGGGGAATCACCTGCCAGAACTGGGGCAGATAATGATCCCACTTTTGCAGGATCTGCTCAGCCTTGGGGGAGTTGGTCAGGCGGTAGTGC
>JBHJNR010000256.1:0-14918 GCA_050330615.1 Cyanophyceae cyanobacterium | reverse complement strand
CCCTATGCTCAGCGGGCTACCTGGGCCCACCAAAATGGCTTTGAGACCTTCGGCATTTTTACGGCAGCGGCTCTGATTGCCTATGTCACTCGCCCTCATCTGGATCCCTGGTACTTTGGCTTAAATGGAGATGAGGCTGTGGCGGTCTTGTGCGCAGTCTTCTTGGTGGGACGCTTGTTCTACAACCTTGCCTATATTGCGGATATTCCGATTGGCCGGTCTCTATCCTATCTAGCGGGATCCCTGGCGACATTGGGACTGTTGGGGATCAGCTTGCTGCCCTTGCTTCAGGAAGGACTGGCCTAACGGCCTAACTCTGCCTAGACCCTCTCGGCCAAGGACATCCACCGCTCGGTCGAGGTGTCAATGGCGGTTGTTAATTCCGCCAAACGCTCCGATAGCTTTTGCACCTCGCTATAGCCATTGGGGGGATCCCCATAAAGGATCTTCTCGATTTTCTCTTTCTCAGCTTCCATCTCAGGAATCTTTTGTTCTAGCTGCTCATACTCTCGTTTTTCTTTATAAGAGAGTTTCGAGGTGTTGGATCCATTGCTAGTTGTGACACTAGGGCTGGGACTGATGGGAGCTGATGGGGAGGTCGCGATCTTGGGGGTTGCAGCCTTTAGGTCAGCTTGATCCGCCGCCTCTTGATCTTTTTTGTAGTCGTAATAGACAGAATAGTTGCCGGGATACTGTTGGATTTCGCCATTGCCTTCAAAAGCAAAAATGGTCTCAACCGTGCGATCCAAAAAGTAGCGGTCGTGAGAAACCACGATTACACAGCCATTGAAACCCTCGATATAGTCTTCTAAAACGCTCAGGGTTTGAATATCGAGATCGTTGGTGGGCTCGTCCAGGATCAACACATTCGGAGACTGCAACAAAACCCGCAACAGGAACAGTCGCCGCCGTTCTCCTCCCGATAATTTGTGGATGGGGGCATACTGCTGGTCGGGGGGAAACAGAAACCGCTCCAACATCTGAGATGCCGTGATCACGGTGCCATCTGTGGTGGTGACTAGCTCAGCAATGTTTTTGAGGTACTCAATCACCCGTTGATCGGGATTGATATTGACATCATCAGAGTGTTGATCAAAGTAACCGATATGAATGGTGGATCCAATCTCGACTCGGCCTGTATCGGGAGTCAATTGACCCGTCAAAATATTCATCAGGGTTGACTTGCCAATGCCATTGGGGCCAATGATGCCGATCCGATCATCTGGAGAAAAGAGATAGGAGAAATCCTTGATCAGCACCCGGTCATCGTAGACTTTGTGAATGTGCTCCAGCTCGATCACTTTTTTGCCAATTCTGCGCCCGGTTGTGGAGATATCAACTTTTGATTGGGTGGCTTTAAACGTCTTATCGATCAGTTCTTCAGCCCGTTGTTTGCGGGCTTTCTGCTTGGTGCTGCGGGCTTTGGCTCCGCGTCGCAACCACGCTAACTCTCGCCGCAACGTATTGGCGTGTTTTTGCTGGGAGCTACTCTCAACAGCTTCAGCTTCGGCTTTTTTCTCTAGGTAATAGCCATAATTACCGCTGTAACTATAGAGATCCCCTCGGTCAATCTCTAAGATCCGATTGGTGACCCGATCCAAAAAGTAACGGTCGTGGGTGATCAACAACAGGGATCCCGGAAAACGATTGAGATACTCCTGTAGCCACTCTACCGATTCGGCATCAAGATGGTTGGTGGGCTCATCCATCAATAACCCATCCGGTTCTGCCAACAATGCTGCTGCAATGGCGATCCGCTTGCGATAGCCCCCCGACAAACTGCCAACTTTGGCCTCAAAATCATCAATGCCCAGCTGACTCAAGATCGCCTTGGCATGGGTTTCTAGATCCCAGGCATTGGCTGCCTCCATCTCGATGCTGACCCGCGACAGCCGCGCCATCAAAACATCGGGATCCCCGTCTGAGTGGGCCATTTGATGAGATAGTTTCTCATACTCCTTGATCAGGCGCATCTTTTCGCCCGCATCCGCAAAGATTTGCTCTAAGACCGTGTGGTCATCATCCATCTCAGGCTGTTGAGGTAGATAGATGATTTTGGATCCTGAACTGGTCCAAATCTCGCCCCTGTCGATGGGTTAAGCCCGCAATCATCTTCAGGAGGGTGGATTTGCCGGATCCATTGCTGCCAATAATGCCGACTTTATCCTTGTCTTCTAAGCTAAAGCTGGCATCTTTAAGGATCTCCTTGATGCCGAAATCTTTGTGAACCGATTTTAGAGTCAACAGAGTCATGGATCCATCTCAAACAAAGCCGGGATCCTCAGCCCTATCTTGCTGCCCAAAGATCCCGATCTAGACACTAACCGAATTAGGAGCAGAGTCGGTGTCGCTGAGAGCATTTCACCCTACAGCTGGTCGATCTCCCGTTTCAGGGCATCCAACTCATCGTCAATCACAGCGGAATTGGGATCCTCAGGTACGGGATCTGCAGTCGGGGTAGGCGTGCTACCAGAGGGTAAGGCAGAGGGCTCATTCATCGATGCCTTAAGCAGGGCCAATTCAGAATCCACATCGGATCCCCCCACTTCTAGGGCCGCAAATTTGGTTTCTAGCGTATCGGTGGACAACTCAGCCATTGCTGCTGACTGGGCTTCCAGAGAGTTGACCTTGTCCTCCATCCGCTCAAAGGCGGTGAAGGTGTTGTTGACGTTGACCTTGCCGATCACTTCATTGATCTGTTTGGACGCTTTGGCTGACCTAGCCCGCGCAATCAACATATCTTTCTTGGTCTTGGCCTCAGAGATCTTGCTCTCCATTTTGGTCATGTTGATCTTGAGCAGATCCACTTGCTTAGTCTGCTCATCCAGCTGCCGCTTCAGGCTCTGGGCGGTTTCAGCAAAGGTCTTTTTACGAACCAAGGCTTCCCGCGCTAGATTTTCGTCATTATTGCGAATCGCCAGCTCAGCCCGCCGCTGCCACTCGTCTGTATTTTGCTGAGCTTGCTCATACTGCCGCTCGATCCGCTTCTGGCTGGCAATGGCAGTGGCCACCGCTTGGCGCAGCTGCACCAGATCTTCCGACATATCGGTGATGGTTTGGTTGAGGATCTTTTCGGGATCCTCTGCTGCGCTAACGATTGAGTTGAGATTTGACCGGACGATACGGCCTACTCGATCAAAAATTCCCATCAGCTCATCTCTCCCTAGCGGTCGCCATGTGTCTCTAATGCTAGACGCAAGGGACACCTGACTACCAGGGGAACCAAGGCCAAAGCATCGTCAAATCAAGGTTTTTGCACACTAGAATACTAACCCCAATAGAGCTGGAGCTGTTAACGCTCGCTGTCTCTTGGGGCTGTCTCTGAGGGCAAGTTACCGGAGGGCTGAGAAACTCTAGACGCTGACCTTACGAACTCATCTCACGGCGGAGAGCTTCCAACTCAGCATCCACTTCTGCGGGCATGGGGGTGGAAATCGGGGTTGAACCGGATCCCAGGGCGGCTTGCGGCTTTTCGCTAGCGGGGAGCATGGATGCTTTCAGCATGGCCAGCTCAGAATCCACATCGGATCCCCCCACTTCCAGAGCCAAGAATTGATTCTCAAGGTTGTCAGTGGTCAACTCCGCCACAGCTGCCGATTGGGATTCGAGGGTGTTAACCTTTTCTTCCATCCGCTCAAATGCCGCAAAAGAGGAGGTGGTGTTGACCTTACCGATCACCTCATTGATCTGCTGGGAGGCTTTAGCAGAGCGGGCGCGCGCGATCAACATATCCTTACGGGTCTTGGCCTCGGAGATTTTGCTTTCCAGCTTGGTCAGGTTGGTGCGCAGGACTGTGACTTGGCTATTTTGATCATCCACCTGCCGTTTAAAACTTTGGGCGGTTTCGGCAAATTGCTTTTTCCGGATCAAGGCCTCACGGGCCAAATCTTCGTTGTTGCTACGGATGGCCAATTCTGCCCGCCGTTGCCATTCATCCGTATTGCGTTGAGCTTGCTCATATTGGCGCTCCATCCGTTTCTGGCTGGCTAGAGCAGTGGCCACCGCTTGCCGCAGTTGCACCAGATCCTCCGACATATCCTCGATGGTCTGATTGAGAATCTTTTCGGGATCCTCGGCAGCGGTGACTATGGCGTTGACATTGGAGCGCAGAATACGGTTGATGCGGTCAAACAGTCCCATCGGTTGAGTCTCCCTTGTGGTTGGCCCTTGAGTATGGATTCTCGATGAGTTCCGTCGCCCACAGGGCTTGGGATCCCTTCACAGTATAGTGGACAGACCTACCCAGAACGGTTCCCAACTGAGGTTTGTTGATCAAGCCCTGTCTTTGGGTGTCAGGACTGAGTGGATCCCGCTCCAAATTCTAGGGCTCCACAAACTAAGGATCCCCTGTTTCCAAGGGATCCCTTCAGTCTTAACGTTTACTAGTACTCTTTGGGGAGTCGAGACAAGGAGCTTAAGCCCCTTGTTCACCGGTGGTCAGTTAACGCCGCCGAGTACTAGCCCCAATCAGCTAGGTTGATTGAGTGTTACTTAGCAGACTCTTTCATCTTCTCGGCTTTGGCAACGGCTTGGCTGATGTCACCCACCAAGTAGAAAGCCTGCTCAGGCAGTCCATCCAATTCGCCCGAGAGGATCTGCTGGAAGCCCTTGATGGTATCTTCCAACTTCACATACTGACCAGGGCTACCTGTAAACACCTCTGCCACAAAGAAAGGCTGCGAGAGGAATCGCTCGATCTTACGGGCGCGGGCCACCGTCAGACGGTCATCTTCAGACAGTTCATCCAGGCCCAAAATGGCGATGATATCCTGCAATTCTTTGTACCGTTGCAGGGTCTGCTGCACCGCTTGAGCTGTGTTGTAATGCTCTGCCCCGAGGATATCCGCCTGCAACATGGTGGAGGAAGAATCCAGCGGATCCACAGCCGGGTAAATCCCTTTAGCAGCCAAGCCCCGAGACAACACGATGGTGGAGTCTAGGTGAGCAAAGGTGGTGGCCGGAGCTGGGTCAGTCAAGTCATCCGCAGGCACGTACACCGCTTGCACAGAGGTGATGGATCCCTGCTTGGTGGAGGTGATGCGCTCTTGCAGGTTGCCCATTTCGGTACCTAGGGTGGGCTGATAACCCACAGCAGAGGGCATCCGACCCAACAGCGCGGATACTTCGGAGCCCGCCTGCACAAACCGGAAGATGTTGTCGATGAACAACAACACGTCTTGCTTGTTGGTATCGCGGAAGAACTCAGCCATGGTCAAGGCGGTCAGACCCACCCGCATCCGGGCACCAGGGGGCTCATTCATCTGGCCATAGACCAGGGCCACCTTGTCCAACACGCCGGAGTCTTTCATCTCGTTGTAGAGGTCATTGCCCTCACGGGTGCGCTCACCCACCCCGGCAAACACCGACAGGCCGGAGTGCTCAGCCGCAATGTTGTGGATCAGCTCTTGGATCAGCACCGTTTTGCCCACACCAGCGCCGCCAAACAGGCCGACTTTGCCGCCCTTGCGGAAGGGGGCCAGCAGGTCGATCACCTTAATGCCGGTTTCAAACGGCTCGGGGGTGGTGGTCAAGTCCACAAACGCGGGTGCATCCCGGTGAATGGAGGAGTAGTCCTGAGAGACCACATCGATTCCCTGATCGACGGGATCCCCTAGCACATTAAAGATCCGGCCCAGGGTGGGCTGGCCCACAGGCACCGTGATGGCAGCGCCGGTATCCAGCACTTCCATGCCCCGCACCAAGCCATCGGTGGTGGACATCGCCACCGCACGCACCTTGTTATCCCCCAACAACTGCTGCACCTCAAAGGTGATCTTCAGCTTGAGGCCAGATTCGGTGGTGCTTTCCACCTTGAGGGCGTTGTAGATTTCGGGCAACTTGCCGCTGGGAAATTCTGCGTCGATCACAGGCCCGATCACCTGTCTGATGTAGCCAACGTTAGCTGCTGCTGTCGTTGTAACCATTATGAAGTCAGCTCCTTTATATCCGGTGGTTTCGCTGTTCTGCCCATCGTGCGGCGCAGAGATGAAGACATTGTTACAACTAACGTTATCACCGAATGTCACGCTTTTTGAGCGGCTTTGGGGCTCACTAACCCGCCGGATCCGAAGATACTCTAAACCCCACGGGATCCAGGCTTGAGCCAGCTTATGATCGAGTTTTAGCTCTGGGGCTGGGGCGGCTGTCGATTGGGGCTGAGTCCTGCATCGAAGGCTGCGGTCAGCCTCCTATTGGGGAGGGAAATCATGGCACAGCATCAAAAATTCAACAGTTTTGCCGAGATGATTGCGGGATCCGAGACGCCGATCTTGGTGGATTTCTACGCCTCCTGGTGTGGCCCTTGCCGATTGATGGCCACGGTTTTGGAGGAAGTCAAGGGTGGGATCGGGGATGAGGTATCGATCGTCAAAGTAGATACTGAGAAGTATCCCGCTATCGCTTCCGACTGGCAAATCCATGCCCTACCAACCCTGATCCTTTTCAAGGGAGGCCAGCCCATTGACCGGATCGAGGGGGTGTTGCGCCCCGCTGACCTGCTGCAACGGTTGCGACAAGCAGTGGCTTAGAAGTCTAAGCTAGAGATTCACCAATCCTGCGGGATCTATCCCCTGATCCCGCAATAGTGCACGCACAGCTTCGGGATCCCGGTAGGTGGCTAGCACCTTTGGGCTGACCGGATCGAGAGGAGCCTGGAGCCTTTCCAGCTCAATCAACGTGGCGGTGGAGGGAATGACGGCCTCGTCGGCACTGGCTGGGGTAGATCGCATCAGAGAACTGCTGAAGCCCTTATAGATCAGCACGCAGTCATCGTCTCCAGCCACCTGAACCTGCACCCGCAGGGCCTCAGACGGGATCCGTTGGCTATAGCGTTCCAGTGCCTGTGGCCAGGGGAGGGATTCCATTGTCATTACCGGTGTCATTACTGGGGATCCTCATCAAAGTCACCCCGCCGCAGTCGCCAGCCAAAATAGAGGCTGTAGAGCACATAGGCCAGCAATCCTAGGATCCCGGCTAGGCCCAACGTTTCCACTGGGATCGTGGGGTGGAAGATTTGGCGAAACATCAAGGGCGGCTCTAACCAGGCCCGACAGGTGGTGTCCAGCTGCTGTTGAAAAGCACAGGGCAAAAAGCCCAGCGACAGCAGAAAGCCCGCCCCCATGTAACCCGTCACCAGCCAGCGCCACCAGCGAAAGATCCGACTCAGGGATCCCCCAGCCAACAGGATCCCTTGGCTCAGATCGTCCCAAAACCACAGGCAAGCGGGGATCAAAGCCCGAGCCGTCGTCCCTGTCATAAAACTGACCGGAAACTCGGCAATCATCAGATACACCGTCACCGCCAACAGGCTGGACACCCGCCAATAAATGATCATCAGCGTGACCAAAGGATGCAGCCGCACCAAAGCAGCCCAGCCCAAGAGCAGCAGAGGGGCGATTACCGCCAAGGCCACCGCCAGCTTGTAATCTAACCAGACCACTTGGCTGAGCCAGTCTTGCCCCTCGCTGATCGTCAACACCACTCGATCCCCTTATCGTGCTATCACCAGATCTATATCTATCCTAAGACAGCCTCAGCTCTCGATTTCGACCCGTGCTGAGATTGACCGGGAACATCTCGTTAGGGGGTGATAGAAAGCTCAAATGGCAGTATCTGCCTCAGCATCCCAACAGCGTTCTAACCAGTTCAGTTGTTCGCTGCGGGTGGCGCGATGTTGACCAATGACGCTCCAGACCTGCATGACATGAGAGGGTAGCTCTAGGCTGACCCGCAGGTGGCCCTCTGGGGTACACCAGGCCGGAATGGATAATTCTTGTAGTCGCCGCCAAACCTGTTGTCTTAGGGCAAGGGGTACCTTAACCAATGTGGTCGAGGTAGGCTCGGGACTCAAAAACTGGGACATGGATGACAAAGCAGGGATCCCTCCACAGGGAGTTGATGGCAGGTTTTCTCATTAGCGATTTCAATCTAGCAGGGATCCCTACACTCCTGCAAGTTCTTCTCATTAACTTATGCTTGGCGGGATCCCGTCAGTCTTGATTCCTGCTTTGGCCAAGACGCGGGGCAAGGCAGCAGCCAAGGCCACGGGATCCACTCCTGTATGCCCTTGTGCTGCTTCCAGGCTGAGAGCGGCTTGACTATGCCACCACGCCGCCACTGCCGTAGCCTCAGGAATATCCCGCCCCTGAGCCAGCAGTCCTGCCAACAGCCCGGTCAATACATCGCCACTGCCACCACGGGCCAGAGCGGGGGTACTTTGGGGGTTGACCCAGGATCCTTGGGGTGAGGCAATGATGGTACGGGATCCCTTGAGCAATAGGGTCACGCCCACTTGGTTAACCGCAGTTTGAGCGGCTGAGAGTCGGTCATGCAGGTCTATCTGCCCAAATAGGCGGCGAAATTCTCCCTCATGCGGGGTCAAGACCGTTTGTGCTGCCAGATCCCTCAAGTTCTCCACCCCCCACTCCGCCAATCCATTCAGCCCATCCGCATCGATCAACCACGGGATCCTCTGTCCTGAGTCCGCCAGTTCCATCAACTCATCTTGCATGACTTTGACCAGATGGGCCGCATCGCCCCCCAATCCTGGCCCCAAGGCGATGGCGGCATAGCGGGATAGATCCAGGGATCCCAGATCGGCAATGCCGCCTGTTGCAGTTTCTTGGCAAGGCCAGACCAAAACCTCCGGTGCCCACTGATGAATCAAGGGTTTGAGGGAATGTGGCACCGCTACTGTCACCATGCCTGCCCCACTGCCGCGGGATCCCAGCACCGTCAACACCGCCGCCCCTGCATACTGAGCCGACCCACAGATCAAGAGTAGATGCCCCTGTTGGTACTTGTGGGTTCGTTGCGGCGGACGAGCCGGGAGCCAGCTGTGGGCTAATTGAGGGGTGAGCAGACGGGGCAGGGTGAGATCGAGATCCCACTCCTGCAACAGCACGGCAGGGGTGCCGAAATCAATCCCCACCAACTCGCCGATCCACTCCAGGGCGCTATCCTGCCACAGTCCTCGTTTCCACAGGCCCAGGCACAAGGTGAGATCGGCGCGGATGCACGGCCCCACTGGGGATCCCGTGTCGGCACTCAATCCAGACGGGATATCGAGGCTGACGATGGGCAATCCGCTCTGGTTGGCCCACGTCACTGCACCAGCCCAGGGATCCCCGAGTGCTCGACTGAGGCCAATGCCGAACAGGGCATCCACCAGCAGGTGACAATCGGCTAGATCCTCTACTTGCTCCACCCAGGATCCCCCTAGAGCTTGCAGATAGGCCGCATGGGATGCCGTTAGGGGTTTCAATGGACTGTTGCCTTGCCAGACCTTGACCATCCGCCCCTCCAGCCGCAATTCTCGCCCCACCACCAGACCATCGCCGCCGTTGTGTCCGCTGCCCAGTAAGATCCCAATGCTAGGAAAGTGGGCTTGGGGATAGCGGGTTGTGATCTGCGCAAAGGCCCCGAGGCTGACTTTTTCCATCAGGGCTGCCACCGGCATTCCCCACTCAAATAGCCGTTTCTCCAGCGTTTGCATCTGAGCCACTGTCAACAGCTGTGGATAAGGGATCCCGTTCATGGTTATGCCGTGTCATGCCGTGGGTGTATGGGCTCAAAATATCAACAAATTTAGCGAGAACCCTGCAAAGGGATCCCGAGGAGGATAATTGATCAAGCTGGATTTTTTTGCGTGATCATGACTCCATCGCCCCTGTCTGAGACTTCGACCGGATCCCTGCCCGCCAATAGCCGAGAGCAGGTCAGCCAGTTTATGCAAACGTTGCAGGACGGCATTTGCGCCAAGCTAGAAGCGGTGGATGGCAAGAGCCATTTTCGGGAAGATAGCTGGGATCGGCCTGAGGGCGGCGGCGGTCGGTCACGGGTGCTGAGTGAGGGCGCTGTGTTTGAGCGGGGCGGGGTCAACTACTCAGAAGTGTTTGGATCCCAGTTGCCGCCTTCTATCACCAAACAACGACCAGAAGCAGAGGGGCATAGCTTCTACGCCACCGGTACCTCAATGGTGCTGCATCCCCGCAGTCCCTACGTGCCGACTGTCCATCTCAACTACCGCTATTTTGAGGCAGGGCCCGTTTGGTGGTTTGGGGGTGGCATCGACCTGACTCCTTACTATCTATTCGACGAGGATGCCCGCCACTTTCACCAGACCCTCAAGGATGCCTGTGATTCTCAGGATCCGGCTTATTATCCTGTGTTCAAAATCTGGTGCGATCACTATTTCCACCTGCCCCACCGGGATGAGGCTCGCGGCATCGGCGGCATCTTCTTTGACTATCAGGATGCTCGACCGGGACTGCTCTATCGACCCCAGGGATCCCCGGATAGTTCCCCCGCAGAGGAGGATCCCGCATTACAGGCCACGTTAGGAGAACGCTCCTGGGATCAGCTGTTCAGCTTTGTGCAGGCTTGCGGCAATGGCTTTTTGCCCGCCTATGTGCCAATTGTGGAAAAGCGTCAGCCGATGGAGTGGGGCGAGCATGAACGCAATTTTCAGCTCTATCGCCGGGGTCGCTATGTGGAATTCAATTTGGTCTATGACCGGGGCACCATTTTTGGGTTACAGACCCGTGGCCGCACTGAGTCGATCTTGATGTCGTTGCCGCCCTTGGTGCGGTGGGAATATGACTATCACCCGGAGCCGAATACCCCAGAAAGCAAGCTCTATGATGTGCTGCACACCCCCAAGAACTGGCTAGGGCTGTAGTACTCGACAATACAAACCTACCGACCCTCAACAAGGGGCTTCAGCCCCTTGCCTAAACTGCGAAACAGCAGATAGCCTACTGCCTCTGGGTAAGAGGCTGTTTGCAGGTGGCGATTTACCGAGTTCGTCTGGAAAGGGATCCTATGCTCAGTTTGGGTTTGGATCCCCAGCCTCAGGTCTCAATATCACGGATCTCTGCCGCCATCAGATGTTTGGTCGATTCAGACATCCGGGGGGTGGCATGACCATTGGCCGGAATAGGCTTACCACTGTCCAGCCGAAAGACAGGCAGACATTCGGGATAGCGGTGCTGCACAAGCTTGAGCATGGCCTCCCGCACATCACAACGCAGATCCCACGCTTTAGGAGAATCCACCGCACTCACCAACACTCGCAACTCGACGGTGCGTTCTTTCAGTTCGGTCACTTGCAGGCAATAGACCCGCCCATCCCAGAGGGGGTGCTTTTTGACGATCGTCTCAAACTCGGAGCGTAGATCCTCCACCGGAATCGTGTAGTCCACATACATAAAGATGGTGCCGATGATGGAGGCTGAGGTGCGAGTCCAGTTTTGAAAAGGCTGCTCGATAAAGTAGCTGATCGGCAACACCAGCCGCCGCCAATCCCAAACCTTGACCACCACATAGGTGAGGGTGATCTCTTCGATCCAGCCCCATTCCCCCTCCACAATCACCACATCATCCAGTCGGATCGGTTGGGTAAAGGCGATCAGGATCCCAGCGAATAGGTTGCCTAATGTCCGTTGCAAGGCGAAACCGAGGATGATGCCCGCCGCCCCTGCCGAGGCCAACAACGCCTGCCCCAACTGCCGCACATCGGGAAACACCAATAGGATCCCGGCGAAAGTGATCAGCCCCAAGATAAACAGCCCAATGCGTTGAACCACATAAACTTGGGTGTAGATCGTCCGTGCCCGCAGGTTATCCGCCGCCGAGATATCAAAGCGGCTAAGGATGATATCGTCCAACTTGACCAACAGCTGCCCCAGCACCCAAGCCAAGGTCAGAATGATCACGATGGCACTGATTCCCGTCACTCCGCTCTGTAAAGCAGAGGGCACAGGCACCAGCTCCAAAAAGATTATCACCGCCGTCAGGGGCACGATCACATCCAGACAGCTGACCACCAAAGGGATCCCGATGGTCACCAGCAGCGAAGCCGAGTGATCTCGCCGGGCCAGTGCCCGGATGCGATGGCTGACATGGGCCAGAGCAGCCAGCAGGAACCAAACCAATCCGCCAATGGTGGAGGCCACGATCACATAATGCAGTACCCCAAACATCTGGGCTCCAGTGAGCTGGCTTTGCCCCTCCAGATAAATCAGCAGGGGAGCCACCGCCACAAAACCGCCGTAGACCCAGATCAAAAACCGCAGCGGTCGGATGACGCTGATCAGCAAAGCCCGAATCAAGAAGGGACGGGATCGGCGCTGAGGAGATAGATAAGCCCGAATCAAGCGGGTTGACCACCAGGCAAAGCTCCCCACGATCATCAACAGGATCCCTATGGCCAAGAGGCTGTGGACAACTGCAGGGATCCCATTGAGGTCTTGGCCGATGGCACGCACCATGATCTCCACCACCGACAGACTGAAGCTAGCGGATCCCTCGGCTATATGTTTCAGCACATCCCCTGTAAAGCGGGCTGATTCGGTCGCCACCAGATCCAGTCCATTGTTTTGGTTGTTTAGGGTGTTTTGGCTAGCTGGGAAAGGCGGATCCACAGCTTGGGTCACCGAAAACGGCAGAGCTGAGGCAAGTGGGGCAATCCAGGTTATCAAACTGAGGGGGCAAACAACCAATGTAAAATTTAGTGATGAAAAATTTAGTCCATGATAATGCCTTTACTGGCAAGCGTCCCCCCCCCAAGCTCAGACATAGTCCCGCAGCATCGTCCAATAGCGCACCCCATTGCCCCTTACATCGTCTTTCAACAAAAGTCGCTCATGGACGACCCGAAACCCTTGCTGCTGGTAAAACTGCACGGCGGACTCGGTGGAGGTCTCCAAATGACACTGGATCCCCGTTTCGCGAGAGGTTGTGAGGGCGGGTTTTAGCAGTAGGGATCCCACCCCTTGGCGTTGACAGTCAGGGCTGACCCCCAATAGCTGCAGCGACCAACAGGGCTTCGGGATCCGGTTACCAAAGCCCCCGAAGAGCGGCAGCCAACGCCCCCAACGATGGGGTGCCACCAGAAGTGGTAACCGATACAACCCAGCACTGAGCCAGATCAGCTCATCATTGGCATCGGCTTCCGGCGGGATCCAGGCGGCAACCCCCATCAACTTTTGATGATCAGCGGTGAAAGCACCCCAGAGCTGGTTATGGGGCTGGCAGTAGGTGAGGATGGCATCAAAAACGCATCTCAAGATGGCAGGGTGATCGGATCCGGTGGCCAGATAGGTCAAGACGGGATCCTCCGCAAAGGCAGCCATCAACAGCTGAATCGCAGGCTCACGGTCAGCCAGCGTCAGGGGACGAGTCAACGTAGACATAGCAGTCTCCTTTCACAATCACAAATGCCATCAGGACAGACTCTGGGAGCAGGGGAGCGAGGTCTTGAGCTGCTGCCAGAGCGTGGCCGCCGGGATCCTGTTGCTGAGATAGCCCAGGGGCAACACGCACAACAGATAGACCAACAATCCCCCTAGCTCCGGTTCATAGGCTCCCCACCATTCCACCTCATTCCACAGCTCTAGATATCTCTGTTGGGCATACTCCAACACCCCCACAATCCATAATCCCCACCTGATGATGCGTGTTTTCTCCATGACATCCACTCCAAGAGCTCAAAATACTGGGCACACCCTCATGGCTTGATCTGCAGGGCAACTATTAATAACAATCGTTCGATATCAATTATCTTATGTCAAATGTTGGTGATGTCAAGTGGTTTGCGGTGGGTGCTCTTGATCGGGCTGGTCGAGGACTCACAAAAAAATAGGATCCCTTGAGTTGATCGAGGGATCCTGTTCCAAAAAGTAGGTCGGAGTCTTAAGGGGTGCGGTGAGAGCTGGCGGTTTCCACCGGAATCTGCACCACGGTTTCCAGCCGTTGAGCAGTGCGCCGCCAATAGGGTTGATGCAGTTGCAGCAGTTGACTCAGTCGCTTGTTCAAGTCTGTGCGGGGCACAATCGCATCGATCAACCCATGCTCCAGCAGATACTCTGCCGTCTGGAATCCCTCAGGCAACTTGCCTTTGCCGATGGTCTGCTCGATCACATTGGGGCCAGCAAAACCAATCTTGGCCTTGGGTTCCGCCAAAATCAGATCCCCCAGCATGGCAAAACTGGCAGTCACCCCCCCGTAGGTGGGATGGGTCAGCACCGACACAAACAGCCGTCCCGCTGCCCGGTGATGCTCCAATGCCGCAGAAGTTTTGGCCATTTGCATCAAGCTAAATATCCCCTCCTGCATTCGGGCTCCTCCAGAGGCGGAGATGATGATCAGGGGTAGGCGATCTTGGGTGGCGCGTTCCGTCAGGCGGGTGACTTTTTCTCCCACCACGGATCCCATGCTGCCGCCAATAAAACTGAAGTCCATCACCCCTAGCGCGATGGGATGCCCCTGCAATAGACCCAAACCTGTCAGGATGGCCTCGTTGAGCTTGGTCTTTTGCTGGTAGGTTTTGACCCGCTCCGGATAAGGCTTTTGATCGACAAACTTGAGGGGATCCCCGGCGGTGAGGCCGTCATCCAGCGGTTGCCACGTCTCGGGATCCACCAGTTGACGCACTCGCTCGGATGCTGAGACGCGGTTGTGGTGGCCACAGTGAGAGCAGACCTCAAAGTTGTCTCGCAAATCTTTGGCGTAGGTGAGAACAGCACAGGCGGGACACTTTTGCCACAAGCCGTCGGCGATCTCTCGCTGTTGCCGATCTTTGTCAAACTGATTGCTGCCCACCAGGGTGAGGGACGCTTCCTTGCGACGGTCTGCAAACCAATCTAGTAGAGACATTAGGCTTCGTCACCTCCAAGTCGTTGGAATGTCCCCTGTTTGAGTGCCTTATTCAAGCACGGGGTAACGCATCGACTTTGTATCACCGTATTCCATCACCCTATCAAACTTTGACAATCTCTGGGGGATCCCTCTTTAGCTAATGCGGCGAAAGCCCCGCACTCTACCCGCAGGGTGAGTGTCGGGATGTAAGCCGCGTGAGGCAAGGCCGAACAATTTGATTTCACACTGGCTTCGGGGTTAAATGAGGATGGCCTAAAAAC
>JBHJNR010000255.1:0-16806 GCA_050330615.1 Cyanophyceae cyanobacterium | reverse complement strand
TTGGGTTTTTGATAAACATCTTAACCTCGCAATCACACTGAGATCGTCGGAAGCAGCCGACGGATTTATCTTACCTTGTTTACGTAAATACCCATAGAGATCTGACACAGACCCGTGACTAATCTAGCTCCAATTGACCAATATAGTTGTAGTCAAACACACAAACTTGTGACTCCGTGCCTCAGGGTCGCGAGATATTCGTCCCTGACTTCTGGCTCAGGCTTCTCTCCTGGCCCTGATTCTGAGCTCTGGGCATCAGTGCTTGATGCCTGTTACCGCTTGACCACCAGCCGTCGCAAAAAGGGCACCACCGCATCCGAAACTTTTTCGTGCCAATCATGCTGGGGATAATGCCCCACCTGTTGGAGGGTGGCTAGCTCAGCCGTCGAGACCTGTTGGACAAACGTTTGGGCCATCGAGATGGGCAACCAGGGATCCTGTTCTCCCCAAGCCACCAGGGTGGGCCACGGCCAGTTTTGCCGTCCTGCTTCCAGTTCTGCCATGACACTGGGCAGAGATAGCTTACGCACAGTGGCTAACAAAGCTCGACCCGACGCCGAGGTGGTGAGGAAAGGTTGCCGAAACACCGCCAAATCAGCATCAGGCACCCGGTAGATGCCGCCGGTCTCGAGGGTGCGATCCACCAAAAGCGGATCCTGCGTCAGCATTTCTCCCGCCAATGGGATCCCAAATTTGCCCAGGATCCAGGGCAGCTTGGCTTGGGAGGAAAGGGGGGTATTGAGGATCACCACCCGCTCAATCTTCTCAGGATGTCGCAGGGCATACTGTAAGCCCACAGATCCCAAAAATCCTTGCACTACTAACGAAAATCGCTCCAGCTCAACCGCCTCGATCCAGCTTTCGAGGGCTTGTAGATAGGCTTCTGGCGTATAGCGAAACTCCCAGTTTTCTGGCTTGGCCGAATAGCCCGATCCAATCCAATCTGGGGCCAAAGCCTTAAAGCCGCGATCCCCCAAGGCTGACAACAAATGCCTCCAGCCATAGCTTTGGGAAACCAATCCGTGCAGCAGCAACACTGGGATCCCTTCGCGAGGGGTGGGATCCACCTGTCGATAAAACCATTCCCACTCCCCCACTTTGACGCGGTGCTCTTGGTTGGTTGCCATGATCCTGTTCCTTGTTATTTAACTGGGTTATTACAACTGGGTTATCGCGACTGGACACGCCCTGATCCTGAGCATACGGTCTCAGATGCCCCCTCTGAGTTGTCACAAATCCATAGCTTGGGAATCCAATGTGTGCGATAAACTTTCCAAGAGCTGAGATCCTGGTTTTGGGCAGTGTGAGCATAAAGCGGACGGATCTGGTGTCATAGCGTGATTGGGGAGCAAACCTGTGGCTGTAGATAGTTTGAATCGGGATAGCGTAAATCTAGATAGCTTTGATCTGGCGAACTACCTCTCCACAAGGCAACAGAGGGTGGAAACAGCCCTGAGCCAGTCGATCACAGTGGTCTATCCCGAGCAGATTTATGAGTCCATGCGCTACAGCCTCATGGCTGGGGGCAAACGGTTACGGCCCATCCTCTGTTTGGCGGCCTGTGACCTGGCCCAGGGATCCCTAGAGATCGCCATGCCCACCGCCTGCGCCCTCGAAATGATCCACACCATGTCACTGATTCATGACGATCTGCCCGCCATGGATGACGACGACTACCGGCGCGGCAAGCTGACCAACCACAAGGTTTATGGAGAGGATATCGCTATCCTGGCGGGAGACGCGCTGCTGGCCTACGCCTTTCAGTACATCGCCCAACAAACCCACGGGATCCCAGCAGAACGGGTGTTGGACGTGATCGGTCGCTTGGGACATGCGGTAGCTGCCACCGGCTTGGTGGGGGGACAGGTGGTGGATCTGGAATCTGAGGGCCAACAGATCCCGATTGAGACACTGGAGTTTATTCACACCCACAAGACGGGTGCCCTTCTGGAAATTTCGGTGGTATCGGGGGCGATTTTGGCGGGAGCTGATGCCGATATGGTGGCTCGTCTGACTCGATATGCCCGCGATATTGGTCTGGCCTTCCAGATTGTGGACGACATTTTGGATGTGACTGCCACCAGCGAACAATTGGGCAAGACTGCCGGGAAAGATGTGGAAGCAGCCAAAGCCACTTATCCTAGTTTGTGGGGCTTGGAGGTGTCGCGCCAAAAGGCTCAAGACTTGATCCAATCCGCCCAATCTGCCCTGGATCCCTATGGTTCGAAAGCGCAGCCATTACGGGCTTTGGCCGACTACATCACCCATCGCACCCACTAACCCCATCGCAGGCCCGGTTCCCCCCTTTCCCTTTCCCAATCCTCATGGTGTGGTTTCAAGAATTACTCGCTAATCGTGTCCTGTGGTCGGCTTTGCTGGCCAGCCTGGTGGCGCAGGGGACAAAGCTGCTGTTGGTCTATGGCAGGTCAGGCAAGTTGGATTTTCGGGTGGTAACCCAGACGGGGGGGATGCCCAGTTCTCATGCAGCCTTGGTGAGTGCGCTGGCCTTAGGGGTCGGGATGCAAGAAGGCTGGGATAGTCTCCTCTTTGCTGCCACCGTGGTCTTTGCCCTGATCGTCATGTACGATGCGGCCGGGATCCGACAGGCGGCTGGTAAACATGCCCGTGTCCTCAACCGCATGATGGAATCCTTTGAGGATGCCGAGTTTGAGGAGCCCTATTTGAAGGAACTGTTGGGCCATACCCCGCTACAAGTGGTGGTGGGATCCCTTTTGGGAGTGAGTTGTATTCTGCTCAGTCGTCTGCTATAGCGATTGACTTACTGCATCGGATCTCTGCCCATCATCATTGCCAAATCAACCCGATGAGTGGAATCCTTTGCCGAAGCTGCCCTCCATCTGTTGTGATGGATCAGGTGGCAGAGATCGATGTCAAGACTAGACATGAATAGATAGGGGCCGACGGCCATAGCCTATTTAAGGCTATTTAACTGAGCGATCTGGCTTGGAGTCTCGCTTTAGGACAGGTCACGGTTGAGCTAGGATTCAGATCTCAGTCTTTAACAACACGTTAAGGATCCCGTCTAGGGCTGAAACTGAATGGGTATACACCCTTGTGGTACCAACCCAGTCCTTCCCTGGATATTGCCGTCTAGATCGACCCCGCTGTCAGACTTCATTACCCATCAACAACGCTGCCACGGGACTAGCCCCCATCTGGAGATGCCATGCTCAGAATCGTCACCCAACACTCTGAGATTGAAGCCGAACTGAAGCGAATCGCTTACCGTACTCAGTCGGATCAAAATATGCACCGTGAGTCCACCGTGCGGGAGATTCTCCAGACGGTGCAGCGACAAGGGGATCGGGCCTTGTTGGGCTATGCAGCTGAGTTTGATGGGGTCAGCATGTCAGCGGCTGAGTTGCGGGTATCTGGGGCTGAGATGGAAGCCGCTTATCAAACCATTTCGCCGCAGTTGTTGCAGGCGTTGCGGCTGGCCAAGCAGCGGATCGAGGCCTTTCATCGCCAGCGGGTGCCCAAAAGTTGGGTCAAGTTTCCAGAGCCAGAGATCGTCCTGGGCAAACAGTATCGACCTGTGGATCGGGCCGGCCTCTACATTCCGGGGGGACGGGCCGCTTACCCCAGCACTGTGTTGATGAATGCCATGCCCGCGATGGTGGCCGGGGTGCCCGAGGTGGTGATGGTGACGCCACCGGGATCCGATGGCCAAGGGGGCATGGGGGTCAGTCCGGCCATTTTGGTGGCGGCTCAGGAGGCTGGTATCCATACCGTCTATCGGGTGGGGGGTGCCCAAGCGGTGGCGGCACTGGCTTATGGCACCGAGACGATCCCACAGGTGGATGTGATCACAGGCCCTGGCAATATCTACGTGATGCTGGCCAAGAAGCAGGTGTATGGCCAAGTGGGGATCGACTCGCTGGCAGGGCCTTCTGAAGTGTTGGTGATCGCTGATGCCAGTGCCAATCCTGAGCATCTGGCGGTGGATCTACTGGCTCAGGCGGAACACGATCCCTTAGCGGCGGCTATTTTGCTGACCACGGAGCCCAGCCATGCCGAGCTGGTGTCCCAGCACATCAACCAACGACTCAAAGATCATCCCCGTCGGATTGCCACCGAAAAATCCATCGCCAACTACGGCATGATTGGGGTGGTAGAACACCTCAGCACCGCCATTAGCCTCTCTAATCTGTTTGCCCCTGAGCACCTGGAATTACAAGTCACGGATCCCTGGGCTTTGTTAGACGGGATCCGACATGCGGGGGCGATCTTCTTGGGGCATCACACCCCCGAAGCGGTAGGGGACTATCTGGCTGGCCCTAACCACACATTGCCCACCTCTGGGGCGGCTCGCTATGCGTCCGCTCTGAGTGTGGAAACCTTTATGAAGCATTCCAGTCTGATTCAGTACGGGCCAGGGGCCTTGGCTCAGGTGGCGGATGCCATTGATGCCCTAACCGAGGCAGAGGGGCTACCCTCCCACGGCGAATCGGTGCGGATCCGGTTATCACAAGATCGGGGACGATAACCGATCCCACGGCTGAACTCGATAGAGGGCCTTCTGGCCTGAAATGGCAGACAGTGTTGTCCCACGATGACCGCATAACTTGCAGCGAGAATCTGTGAGTCAATCCCATTGACAGATCACCTTTCAAAAGGTGGTCATTGCGACGACATTGCAAAGTTTGTTACAGCACAGTTTATAAGAGATATGAAACAACTTTATAGTAGACTCTGAGACATTGAGTCTCTTGATGACATGAGTCGTTATTCCCTAGACATTCGTCGCAAAGTCGTCACGGCCTATCAGCTCGGCAATACCTCAATCCGTAAACTGGCTCAACAATTCATGATGAGTCCTGTTACTATTCAGAAGTATCTCAATCAGTATCGCGATACTCAAGACTTAACCCCCCTTAAACCAGGCCCTAATAAACCAGGAAAATTAGTTCCTCATCGAGCCTTTATCATCCAAATGGTGGCAGACCACCCCGATTGGACGCTTCGCCACTATTGTGATCACTTACTGGAGTATCGCCAGATCTATTCCAGTATTGGGGGGATGTGTCAATTCCTGCAGAAGGAAAATCTCACTTTCAAGAAAAAGCCTGTTGGAGGAAGGAAATCACCGGGCAAACAGGTCGGGAACCAAGATTAGATATAGTTTGCATATATTAAGGTGTTTCTAATTAATCTCTAATCCAGCCCCAATTCAGCCCCACTTGAAAAGCCTGTCTTGATCAATGAAACAGTTTCTTGACTGAGAATGAGTCAAGATTGTCACAGCCAATACATGGCCAATATATGGCCAATACATGGGCAAGCTGTAGAAGATAACTCTTCAACTCATTCTTGCCCTCGTCGGCATCAGGACACTTTTTGCGACTGGAGGATCAGTTATAAACATCTAAGCACCCAATGGTTGCGGCCAATGCCCAAGCATAGGGGGGGAATTGCACAAGGATTACTAACCCAGGCGGATCCCAGCCCTAGATCCTTCAGGAACGGTAGAACCAACTCCAGCCACGACCTAACCCAATCCTTTTTCATTGTTCTGGGTATATACGCAATAACTGTTGACACGTTATACAAGGTAGTATGTTATACTTTGGGAGCCTGCAATCCAGGATGCAACAATGTTGGGTCAACTTGGGGCTAGATTTAGGACTGGTATTTCTACTCGAGCAGTGCTTTGGCTGGCCTTATCAGGCACATTGATGGCGGCTGTTCTCTACCCTGCCGTAGATCGCCTGCTCGATCGGAACTTTAGTGGATTCGAAAACTCATACATCGAGAATGATTCTGACCGTATCCGACAGGCATTCAGTGCGAATGCCGAGCGGCTGAGGGTGTTTGCGCAGGATTATGGCAGATGGGACAGTGCATTGGCATTCATTGCTAACCCCAATCCGGCTTTTATTGAAGAGAATTTATATCCTGAGGGATTGACCAACATCGGTGTCCATTTCGCTTTTATCGTTGGCCCAAGCCGACAGGTAATCTGGTCTGGCGGGCTGACGGCGCAGTCTACTGACGAATTGGAGCCGCTGTCAGCCGACCTGCTTGAGGTCTTAATGCAAGGAGCCGACCTCGGCTTCGACTACACCCAGTTTGGACTCGATGCGCTCACTGAGTTTATCTGGGTGGACGGTGAATGCTACCTGTTAGGCATCAGTGCAGTCACTGACAGTGCTGGTACTATGTTTGGGGGCTGGATGGTGTTTGGCCTCCGATTGGATTTGGAGTATCGGACAGCGCTGAGCAGCCAGGTACAGACTAATTCTGCCTTCAGCTTGGCACCGATTGACAGCCACCCCAAGGCAGTACCCACCCAGGACGAAACGATCCAGATCAGCATCCAACCCGATGGGTTCAGCGCAAGTCAGTCTCTCTATAGCAGTCACCGCCACTCGGCCGTGGCTATCCTAACCAGTGGGCCCAGGCCATTGGCCGTGCAGCAAGCCCAGGCACAACAACTGCTACTGGCTGAAATTGTACTAACCATGTTGACGAGCATATTGCTGACCTACGTGATCCTGCATTTTCTGGTCATCAAGCGTGTCAAGTTTCTGAGTGGATGGGCTCGCGGATTGCTAGGCAGAATTGTTGAACTGCACCAAGAAGTCCCGCTCCCTACTGAGAATCGCGATGAAATCGATCAGTTGCAGGATGACTTTACTGCCTTGACCCAAGAACTGCAACGATTGTCAGATCGCTGGCAAGCCGAAGCGTCGGAGGACTGGCTGACGAAGGTTGGCAATCGAGCTAAGCTGATGCACGACCTGCGCGAAGCGCAAATCTTGGGTCACGGAAGTGCGCAGGACACCACATTGCAAGCGCTCTTGCTGATCGATATGGACTATTTTAAGGCGGTCAACGACCTGTTGGGCCACCATTATGGCGATGAGCTGTTGTGCGAGGTGGCTCGTCGATTAGAGGCGCTAGCACCTCCCTATGCAAACGTATATAGACTTGGAGGCGATGAGTTCGCCCTTTTCTGGCAACACGGAGCAACCCGCCCTGCAGTTAATGTATTAGCGCAGAAGCTGCTCGATAGTTTGTGTATGAACTGGTCTTCGTTCAGCGTCAGCGCGAGTATCGGGGTCGTCGTTCCTGACAGTACCGACGAGAGTTCCCAGAGTCTCCTGATGCGGACTGACATTGCTTTGTATGCCGCGAAAAAGGCGGGGCGCAATCAGTATCGCTACTTCGACAATCGCGATCTTGAACGATTCAAGAACTCTTTTGACCTTGATGCCTTGCTGCGCGACGCGTTGAAAAATGGCAAGATCGAGTTGTACTATCATCCGATCATTAACTCCCGCACCCAGCGCGTCCATGCGGTAGAAGCGCTGGCGAGATGGAATCACAGTGAACGTGGTGCCATTGCGCCAGCCCTATTCGTTGCGGCGGCGGAACGCTCTGGTCTGATTCACGAGTTAGATGCTTACGTACTGCGTAACAGCTGTGCCGCACTTGCTCGCCTTAGAAGTCAGTTTCCCTCTCTGGTCATGAACATCAACGTTTCGCCCATTAGCCTCCAGGGAGACGGATTCCTCCGCCAGTTGGAGGAAATCCTAGAGTCGGACAGTTTTGACGTTTCTTCTCTGCGCCTCGAGCTGACGGAAACCGCCGTGTCGGATGGATTGCCCGCACTAGATCACGCAGCGGCGACATTACGAGCCCTAGGAGCTGCCTTGATCATCGACGACTTCGGTGCAGGTTCTTCTTCATTCGGTCGACTCAATACTCTACAGCCCGAGGGGCTCAAGCTCGACGGGAGCTTCGTACGGGACTTTGCTGGTTCAGGTGGCCGCATTTGCCGTGCAGTGGTCGAGCTTGCCCGAGAGCTGGACATGTCGGTTACTGCCGAGTTTGTTGAGACCGCTGCCCAACGAGAGTTCCTCCAGCAAATCGGCTGCGATTTTCTGCAAGGCTACCACTTCAGCCAGCCCCTAACCGAAGCCGCTTTGGTGAAATGGGTGGCAACGTTCGATCAGGAGCACGTTAGCATTGAAGAGTTGGAGTGGTCTGCACGGCAATACTAGCAAGGCACTACGTGCCGAAACCTCAACGGCTGCAAACCATACAACAAGCTTACGCGATACCACTTAGGCTTGGATAAAACCTCAACAGTAGAAATACTGTCGCCAAGAAGTACTAGTTGGATCCCGTGATCATGATCTGCCCCACCATGCCCGCATCTTGATGTCCGACGATGGTGCAGATGACAGGATAGCTGCCGGTCTTAAGGGGCAGAAAAGTCCATTCCAGCGTGGCTCCGGGCTTCAGCTCAACATTGTTGATGTGACCCTTGATTTCGGCTCCGGCCACTTCTACTTTTTTTGTCCAGATGGCATCGGCAAAGTCTTTGGCGGTGAAATAGTGCTTGAGAGGGCTGGGGTTGACCAGCTTCAAGGTATAGAGGGTGCCGCTGCGAAAGATCAGTTTATCGGGATCAAAAACCAGTTGGCCGTCTTCGGTGCCCAAGTTAACCACCTTGAGGATGGCGTTTTGAGTCGACATGTCTCGCCCCTGTGCCGCCACCGGGATCCCGCTGATCAGCAGCAGCATTGCCACCAAAACCAGGGCTAGGATCCCTTGCCATGCCCATTGCCACCCTCGGATGACTTGACCGGAAGATTGGCTGGAGGGGGACAGAAAGCAAGCAGTAGTCATCATGGTTAAAAGTGCAAGTGTGAGAACTCTAGCCCCCGCCTCTCCCAACAAAGATTCAGATCTTGAATCCAGTTAGTTTTGCCTGAGAGAAACTACGACCTTCCTGATTATTTCACAGGATTCAAGGCATCAATCGGCAGGGATCCCTGGTGGGTGATAATGAGGAGTCGAATCCCAGAATTGCGTAGGCTATGCGAATCTCATTGAAATGGTTGCGGGAGCTGGTGGACTTTGAGTTGACCCCGACCGCGTTGGGGGAAGCCCTGACCATGGCAGGTTTTGAAGTGGAAGATATTGAGGATCGCACCGCCTGGGCCGAGGGTGTGGTGGTGGGAAAAATCCTGACTGCGGAGCCCCATCCCAACGCCGACCGTTTGCAGGTTTGTCAGGTGGATCTTGGGGCCAGCGCCCCTAGCACCATTGTCTGTGGAGCCGCCAATGCCAGAGCCGGACTGACGGTGGCGGTGGCGGTGCCGGGGGTATATCTGCCCACCATCGACCTCAAGCTCAAAAAGGCCAAACTGCGGGGTGTGCCCTCCGAAGGGATGATCTGTTCCCTGAAAGAATTGGGCCTCGAAAAAGAATCCGATGGGATCCACGAGTTTGCCGAAGCCCATCCCCCTGGCAGCGATGTCCGGCCTCTATTGGGGTTGGATGATGTGATCTTGGATCTGACCTCGACCGCTAATCGGGCCGATGCCCTCAGCATGGTGGGGATCGCCCGTGAAGTGGCGGCCCTGACCCGCAACCCCGTGCATTTGCCCCCGATCCCAGCCGTTGAGGCGGAGCTGATCTCCGGTTTGACATTGCAGGTTGCCGATACCAAGGCCTGCCCCGCCTATAGCGGCACCCTGATCAAGGGGGTGACCATCGGCCCTTCTCCCCTCTGGCTCCAGCGCAGACTAGAAGCCATGGGATCCCGTTCCATCAATAACGTGGTGGATATCACCAATCTGGTGCTGTTGGAATGGGGCCAACCCCTGCACGCTTTTGATTGGGCCAAACTTCAGACGGTGATGAAGGGGAGAGACTCCTCTGTGGGCGTGCGACTGGCTCAGCCGGGCGAAACCCTCAAGACCTTGGATGGCAACGACCGCAAACTAGCCCCCCAAAACCTGGTGATTACAGCCGGGGATCATCCGGTGGCGTTGGCTGGGGTGATGGGGGGTGAAGCCACTGAAGTGCAACCCCAATCCGTCGATATCTTTTTGGAAGCGGCCCTCTTTGATCCCGTTGCCATTCGGCGGTCGGCTCGGGCCCAAGGCTTACGCACCGAAGCCTCTTCCCGCTATGAGCGCGGGGTGAATGTGTCAGCCCTGCTGATGGCCCGCAATCGGGCAGTAGCCCTGATTCTAGAGCTGGCCGGGGGATCCGTCGTGGGTCAGACGGTGGCTGATCATCGGCCTCCCACCGAGCGGTCGGTGCAGTTGCGTCTGTCGCGGCTGATCGATGTGATGGGGGATGACATCAAACCGGCGGATGTGGAGGAGATCTTGCCTGCTCTGGGATTTGAGATGTCCCCTTGTGAAACCCTGATCCCCCAGGGATCCTCTGATACGCTTGCCATGCAGAGTATTGGGGTGGCCCGCTGTGTCTGGCAGGTGAGAGTGCCCCCCTATCGGCTGCGGGATATTGAGCGGGAGATCGACCTGATCGAAGAGTTCGCCCGCCTGTATGGCTATGACCGTTTTAGCGAGACGCTGCCCCCTGAGACAGCCGTGGGATCCCTGTCGGGTCGGGAAGCCGCCCTGCGTCGCATCCGGGAAGCCTGCCGAGGGGTGGGCCTAACCGAGTTGATTCATCCTTCCCTCTGTGCTGCCGAGAGTGGGGTGGAGGTGGTGATCAGCAATCCCATGTCGCCCGAGTTTTCTGCCCTGCGGGGTGCCCTATTGCCGGGTCTGTTGCAGGCCTTTCAGTACAACTGGGATCGTAAGACGGGAGCCCTGTGTGGGTTTGAGGTGGGCCGCATCTTTGGTCGTAATGGTGACGGCTATCGCGAGGCAGATTATCTGGGAGGGATCTTGGGGGGCAACCCCACCCTACACACCTGGCAGCACAAGCACGAGGGGTTGGATTGGTACGAGGCCAAAGGGATCCTGATGGCGATCTTTGAGCGGCTGGGACTGCCGGTGGTGGCCCAAGTGCCAGAGACCACCCGGCCCGAGTTGCATCCTGGGCGGACTGCCAGTTTGTGGCTGGGGGAGCAAGAGTTGGGCTACTTTGCTCAAGTCCATCCCCAAACCCGGCAAGCCTTTGATCTACCGGATCAGGTCTATGTGTTTGAGCTGGATGCCGAGCCCTTGGTGGCTGCATTGGAACAGGGATCCCTGGTGCGTTACCAGCCCTTCTCCGCTTTCCCCGCCTCAGACCGAGATTTAGCCTTGTTCTCCCCCTTGACCACCTCGGTGGCGGAGTTGGAGACGGCCATTCGGGCAGCAGCGGGATCCCTGTTGGAGTCGGTGGACTTGTTTGACGAGTATCGCGGCCAGGGGGTGCCAGAGGGACAACGTAGCCTCGCCTTTCGGATGGTCTACCGCGCCTTTGACCGGACTCTGACCGATGCGGAAGTTGAGGCGGCTCAACAGCAGGTGAGAACTCGTCTAGAGCAGACCTTCCAGGTGCAATTGAGAAGCTAGCTAACGTTGGGATCTCTTCTGGGCAAGGGATCCCGCTATCTGTTCCATCGATTCAGGATCCCGCCATGACCTCCTTCCTCCAAACCATTCAAGCCAGTCTCTTAGAGCTGGTGCGAGCCGGGATCCTTTGGTTGCCGGGGCTGGTGGTGGCCAGCATCATCTTGTGGGCCATCACCCGTTATGCGGTGCCCATTGTGCGGAAGGTTTGTACGGTGACCGGAGAGCGGGTTCTGCACAGTCCTTCTCTGCGATCATTATTTGTGCAGGCGGCGGTGGTGGCCACTTGGGTTCTGGGCATCTTAGCCGCCAGCGTTATTTTGATTCCTGACTTAGCCTTAGGCGACTTGGTGGCCTTTCTGGGGCTTGGTTCGGTGGCAGTGGGCTTTGCCTTCCAGGACATTTTCAAAAACTTTTTGGCCGGGGTGTTACTGCTGATCAGCGAGCCATTTCGCCTCAACGACCAAGTGATCGTGGAGGACTTTGAGGGCACCGTCGAGCAAATTGATATTCGGTCTACCCAAATTCGCACCTATCAGGGAGAACGGGTAATCATCCCCAATGCCCTGGTGTTCACCAGTCCGGTGCGGGTGCTGACGGATCTTCCCCATCGTCGGGTGGATTTGCAGATTGGTCTGGATTACAACACGCCGCTGCCCCATGCCATGCAGGTGCTCTTGACTGCCGTCTCTGCTGTGGAGGAGGTGCTGACCCATCCCGTACCGGAGGTGGATGTGGTGGGCTTTAATGACAGCTCCATTGACTTTGTGGTGCGGGTTTGGAGCAAGCCCCGCCGCTCAGATATTCGTCACACCCAGACCCAGGTGATGATCGCCCTCAAAGCCGCCTGCGATCGAGAGAACCTGACAATCCCTTATCCAATCCGCACGGTCTATACCTTCGACCAAGAAAAGTTTAAAGATTTTTCTCCTCGTCCCACTGTTGCTGAGGCTAGTTGATCAAAGCGAACATTCAATGAGGAGCTACGGTGGGCTGAGGTGGCGGCAACAACTAGGGGATCCCGCTGTCTGCCGGGTACGGTCATAGCTCGCCAACTTGGGACAAAACGGCTTGAATAAACCGATCACTGAAGTAGATGCCAGCCTGCTTCATGTGCTGTACGTATGGCTCAACTGTTGTAATTTGACCCAATTGCTTAGCTCGTATCAGCACACCCATAGAACCTGTCACCTTGAGGTTCAATGACTCAGCAACTTTTCGCCCGGTGAGTTCGTCCATCAGCACTAGCTGTGCCTGCGATTCCAGGGACAGAACAATGACTTCTGCTTCACCCCGGTCTAGGGTGGGCATGAGCAGCTTGATTTGTTGCTCAGACTGCACAGTTTTCATCTGGATCCAGGCTTCTTTTGCCAAGGCAATGCTGCCTTGCTTCTCTTGTTCATAGGCCATAATTTCGTCGGCAACCCCAGCTGGAATGACCAGGCTGCCTACCACTTTCTGGAGCAGGGCAAGTTCCCCAATGCGAGCAAAGGCAATAAGCGGGGTGGCGTTGCTGACAATCATGCTGGATCTAAAATGACAGCTAGACCATCCAATTCGCTGCCTAACATAGATTCGTCGTAGTCAAAAATAACAAGGCCTTTTTCCGCAAGGGTATCCATAAAGACAAGACGGTTCAACCCAGCCAGCTGGGCCGCTTTGCCGAGGGAGAGTTTTTTGTCTTGAAAGTAGGTGATCGCAGCCATCAAGCGAATGTTGCGCCCGAGGTCGCCAACGCCCACTTTTAGAGCGGCAAGTAGATCGGGGGGAACATCAAAGGTAACGGTTTGGGGTGCCATAATAAGGAGTGATGGAGAGGGGAATGCAATGGTGAGATTGCTAGCAGTAAAGTTGGCTCCAAAGAATTGATTGACTAAAACTTGTAGGTGTACTTTAGATTTGTTTTGGGTGGAATTGAGAGTGGGATCGTCATTTTCTAAACTGAGGATCTTGCTTTTATCATTGACGCTGATCAGCAGGGGATAGCCATCACTATGGCCACAGCCCGCTCCTGTGAACGATTGATTTAAGATCAGGTGGGTAAGTTAGATAAACAGTTATCACCTTCCTCGATTCATGGCCCGAAATGCACGGATCCCACCTATTGTCTACATTCTAGTAGTGGCAGCGGTGGGCTGGGGTGGCTATCGCTATTGGCAACAGCACGGGATCCCCGATTGGGTGAACCTCCCTGGTTGGGTGAATCGCCCTGGTTGGGTAAATCGGTCGACAGCGGTGGTGCCACCGGCGGCGGATACGGACGGGTGGCTGCTGTTGGGGGATACTTTTAGTGGCTACAGCACCTTTCGCAATGCCGAGTTCCAAGGGGCTTTGCAAGAGATCGGGATCCCGTTGCGCTATGACGATGAGTTTGACCAAGCCGAACGGGCCGAACGGCTGAATCGAGGGGAGGCCGATCTCCTGCTCACCAGCCTTGATCAATTTCTGCAACAACAGCCCCATGGCCAGATCATTGCCCTGATCGACCGCACCATCGGGGCGGATGCGGTGGTCTTAAACACCGTTAAATATCCCGGCTTGACCTCACTGTTGGTGCTGGATCAACTGATGAGCAACCAACGGGCACAGGGTAATCGCCTGATCGCCACCTATGCTGGCGATACCCCCAGTGAGTATTTGGCCTTGGTCTTGGACACCAAATTCGATACGTTTCGGTTGGCAGACTTCGATGTATCGCAGGTGGGAGATGCCTCGGAAGCGTGGGATCTGCTGCAAGATCGTGCTCAGCCTGTAGGACTGGCTGTCTTGTGGGAACCGTATGTCACGCAGGCTCGGTTGCGGGGCTACACCGTTGTGCTCTCCAGTCGGGATGCCCCCGATACCATTGTCGATGTGCTGGTGGCCTCCGACAGCCTGATCCAAGAGGATCCCGATGCCCTCTCGGATTTGGTGGAAGCCTATTACCGCCGCATTGATGCCAATGTGCGAGATGCCAGCCAACTGCAAGCCCAAATTGCTGAGGATGGGGATCTCACGCCGGATGAGGCGGCGGCAGTCCTGCAGGGGATCGAGTTTTTTACCGCCACAGAGGCCCAATCTTGGCTGAATGATGGCACCCTGGAGCGCCGGATCCAGTCAACGGCTGCGGTTTTGGCTCTATCGGGTCGGTTGGGATCCGTGCCCGAACAACCTCAGGCCCTTTTGACCAATACCTTTGTCAGCCGTGCTGCCCGCAATAACCAAACCCTGATCGAACTGGTGCGGGCCGACAATCCCGACCTGGCGGATCGACTGGCGGGCCGGACGCGGGCCATCACCCCTATCTTGACGGATAGCCAAATCCAGGCGGCTCCCACCATTGGCAATCTAGAAGTGCGGGGAGAGGTGCAATTTACGACGGGATCCGCCCAGCTGACCAGCCAGGGATCCACCACCCTCGATCAACTGCTGTCAGAGATCAACGAATTTAGCCCCCAAACCGTTGCCGTCCGAGTCATTGGCCATACCTCCCGCACTGGCCCTGCTGATTTTAATCAAGCCCTCAGCCAACAACGGGCACAGGTGGTGGTGGGTTATCTGCGAGAACGGGGCTTGCCCCACAATGTGGTGGCGGAGGGCCGAGGCTTTGAGCTGCCACTGCCAGAGTTGGATCCCGCTGATGCCCGCAATCAACGGACTGAGATTCGTCTAGTGCGGGTGGAGTGACAGGCTTGAGCAGGCTGTCGAGCGAGCCAGACTACTAATCCAGTTAGAGTTGGAGAAGTTTGAGAGCAGAACAGACTGGATCCCTTTTTCCCAAAGTAAACTGCCATGTTTCAGAGCACCCGCCGCCGTTTGGCCCTTTGGTATACCTGCGTCACGGCGGTGGTATTGGTGATGTTTGCCATCGGCGTCTATGGCTATGTGCGCTATACCCTGATTGACCGCATTGATGACACCCTCAATCATGTGGCCGAAGTGGTGGAACGCTCGATCAGAGCAGAAGCCCGTCAGGATCCCGAACAAGTTCCCCGTTTCTTGGTCTGGCGGGAGTTGCAGGAGATTGGGGACAATGGATCCCTCAGCCTTGGGGATGACCAACTCAGTGAAGTCCAGACTGTCAAGGATCTGACGGCCAGTGAGACTAGAGACAAAGTCAATACCCTCCCGGATTTTGAGGCAACTGAGTTTGAGGATGATCATATCGATTTGGAATGGTTTAGCCCCAACGGGGATCTGCATTGGGCCAGCAGTCCTCATATGGCTAATCTGCCCTTGGAGTCAGGATTTCACACCGTCTATCTCACCTCTGGTTCTGGGCTCAGACAAATGACGGATCCGGTCATGAGTGGCGATCGACTGCTGGGCTATTTGCGGATTAGCCATCCCTGGTTTGAGGTGACCAAGCCGATTCGGCAATTGACCCTGGACTTAGTCTTGGGGTTGGGGGCGATGGTGGCCAGTGTCGGCATGATTGGCTGGCTGCTGTCAGGCTTAGCCATGCGTCCGGTGCGGGAGTCCTATGATCGTCTCAAACAATTCACCGCCGATGCCTCTCATGAGTTGCGGAGTCCGATTGCCAGCCTGCAAACCACGGTTCAGACCAACCTGCGGGATCCCGATTTAGATCTACCGACCCGCCAAAGCTGGGAAAGGGTGGAGCGGTTGACCCGGCGACTGGGACATCTGGTGGAGGATCTGCTGTTCTTGGCCCGCCAGGATCAACGGGATCTGCAAACCGTTACCCGCAGCCATTGTGACCTGGATGGGATCCTGTTACAGGTGGAGGCCGAGCAGCGGGCCTTTGCTGCCCAGAAGCAGATCAACCTAGAACTGGATATCCCGGATACGTCAGAGGATTATGGCCTACAGGCAGATCCCGGTCAGTTGTTGCGCCTCTTGACCAATCTGGTGACCAATAGCTTGCAGTACACCCCTGAGGGCGGAGAGGTACAGATTCAACTGCGACGGATCCCTGGTGGTCAGGCCAAACCCACCCAGATGAAGATCAAGGTGCAGGACAACGGCCCAGGGATCCCTGCTGATGCCTTGCCCCATGTCTTTGACCGATTTTATCGGGCCGATCCAGCCCGTACCCACACCGGGGCTTGGCCTCAGGGCACTGGCCTAGGGCTCTCTATCGCCAAATCTATTGTGGAGCGTCATCAGGGGGGGATCCAGGTAGAAAGCCAAGAAGGGCAGGGCACCACTGTCACAGTTATATTGCCTGAGGCTGAGGAATAAGAGCTGATTGATGGATGACCTCAGGTACTGCTAGCCAGGAGCGTCACTCTATATCCTTCACGGCGTTTACAAGTCTTTGTTTTGAGGTGTCTGTTGAATATCTTGTTCAATATCTATCGTGCTGACCAGAAGACCTTCTAGGCTAGTAAGCATGAGATTGAGTCCAAAGGCAAAGTTGTGAAGGCCGTTGTAGCGTCCTTGACTGACCAGGTTAGCTAAGTGATGGAGATGAGGATACTGATCCTTGGGGATCCGGTCGATATAGTCTTCTGCCCTTTGTGCATACTCAGTGGGTTCGAGAGGAAAATTCAATTCCTGTAATGTGAACCCA
>JBHJNR010000254.1:0-5689 GCA_050330615.1 Cyanophyceae cyanobacterium | reverse complement strand
CCCTTGCCTAATCTGGCCTGTCAATCTGGCATGTCAATCTGGCCTGTCAATCTGGCTTATAACTCTGGCTCATAAACTTGGCTGATCGATATAGATAGCTCTCTGCAAAAGAGAACTACTCTGAGAATAGACCCGAAAGGCCTTCCAATTAGCTCTCAGATTGGGCCGCTTTAGCTGCTTCAAGGGCTTCTTCAACGCTGGCTTTCTGGGGCAAAAACTTATCCAGCCGTACCAGCTTGAGGGTTTGGGTCACCCGAGCATTGCCCACCAAATGCAAGGTTCCAGACTGACCTTGTACCAGTTTGGCCACCTGTACCAGTGCGCCAACACCCGAGCTATCGACAAAATCGATCCGGCTCAAATCGAGAATGATATTAGCGGGGCCTTCTTCGAGATACTTGGCCACCACCTTGCGAAAGATCGGCTCGGAAAAAGCATCCAGCATCCCCGTCAAATGGAAGACGCGGCAGGGCTCGATGACCTCTTGGCTGCCTCGTAGGCTAACCGTCAGTGATAGTGGTTCCTGAATGGCTCTCTACTCCTTATCCAACTTGTCCAAATCAAAATTGTCTAAATCAGAATTATCCAATAAGACAATCACGCTAATCACATCCTGAGAACTTACACTCTCAAAACAATCCAAGGGATCCAGCCCTATCACCCCACTCCCTATAAAGATTAGCTTGATCCCGACAGGAATCCAGAGGAAGTCGGATGGCATGAATCTATCAGAATAACAAGATATCAGGATGGGGGCTCAATACGGTCACTGTTTTGGGCCAAAATCTGGCAGGGATCCGGGCTGATAGCATCCGGAGACACAGGACTATCCTAGGAGAAGAGTGTAACCTATGGGGTATCTAGTGGATCTTCTATAGGTTGTTAGACGGGGTGCATTCGCTCTGGCCTAGACAACAGCTAGATAACAGTAGGAGAAAGCACGCTTCCTCTTCACCTCCGGGTCATACTCCCGGTGATAGATGAATCGATGCTAGCCAGGGATCCTTTACGGGATCGGATTGAAACTGTCGAGGTGCTCAGCGTTCATGTTCGAGACGTGGTGGGAGGGAAAAAGCTTCGTTCGTAGCGATGATGGTTTGCCATTGTCGTTCGATAGGCTTGATCCAAAGGATGCCCCCAAAGCCCGTCCTGCTGATGCCCCACTCCATCGCAACACGATGCTAGGGGATGGAAACGTCTCGGATAACCAGCAGCAGGGCCAAGGAGATCATCACCATGGGGAGCATCCCGCTGCCGCCCAAGGTGTTCTTTTGTTAGATAGCCCCGATTGTGATCCCTTTGAGGAACTCCGCGACGTTGAGACGTCCAAAGCATTTGATGGGCTGGATTTAGCTTCACCAGACTCGGTAGGTCACTGGCGAACCCGCTGGAGGCGAGTGGCCAAAGTTACCCTCGGGATTGGCTTGGGGGGAACGGCACTGGCCTTGGGGGTCAGCTGGGGATCCCGCACCTATGTGCAAGAGCATTTGATTCCCCAGGTGGAGGACACCCTCAGCCAACGGCTGAATCGACAGGTGGAGCTGGGCCAAATTAGCTATATCTGGCCCTGGCAAGTCACCCTCAGGGACAGCAGCATCGAAAACTTGGCCAATATTCGGGCCATCGATCTATCCGTGGATGTGCTCCATTGGGTGCGCACCCGTGAGGTGATCGTCAATGCCCATCTGCGGCAGCCCACCATTCTGGTGATGGAAACTCTGGATCGGGGCTGGGCTGACTTACAGATCAGTGGCGGTGATGGAGATGGGGGAGGGATCCCTGTCTCTCGCATCAACCTCAGCATCACGGATGGCCAGCTGACCGCACAGCCCCTCAGCCAAGACCGCCATACCTTTACAGGTCTACAAGGGCAGGGGCAGTTGGATCTGGAGCGCTGGGGATCCCAGGCTTCTCAGCAAGGGGCTGGGCAAAATGAGTTAACCAATCTTTTCCAGCCCGATGCTCAGTTTCGGCTAGCGGCTCAGTTGCAGGATCAGCCGGTGCGTCTCCGAGG
The DNA here is from genome assembly GCA_050330615.1 of Cyanophyceae cyanobacterium. Lineage (GTDB taxonomy): Bacteria > Cyanobacteriota > Cyanobacteriia > Thermostichales > Thermostichaceae > JAAUUM01. The sequence continues at coordinate 3,675 of JBHJNR010000254.1, read as the reverse complement.
GGCTTTTGATCTGCTGGAGACTCAGCTGCAATTGACCGGATCCGCCCAGCGGGTGGACTTGGGGCTTGTGTCTAGCTTTTTACCCAATCTCCCCATCGAGGCGGTGGCCGGACAGGGAGATGTGGATTTTACGGTGGGCTGGCAACCCCAAACCCCCATTGCGCTCAACCTGACGGCAGATGTGGAGGCGTCCCTTTTGGATATCGCGGGAGTGCCCTTGCCGTTTGGGGAGGTTAGCGGCGGGTTGCAACTGGATCTACTGGCAGAGACCCTGACTTTGACAGGGGTTGATGCTCTGTATGGACAGATCCCATTTGTGGCAGAGGGATCCCTGCGGTTTGGGGATGGAGAGCAGGCGGGCTACGGGCTAGAGGCTGAGGTGACCAACTTGGCGGTGGCGGATCTGTTACAGACCTTTGATCTGCTTTTGCCCGCAGAGCCATCCGGGCGGGTGACCGGCTCGGTCTTTTTGTCAGGAGCCTTGGATCAGCCCGTTCTAGGGGGCACCGTGATTGGATCGGGGCAGGTGGTGCTGCCGGGCAGTCAGGATCCCTTGCTGCTATCAAGCTATGAAACTGGCTTTGTGCTGCGGGGATCCCAGCTCAGTTTTGAGCAGATCGTGGCCCAGACGGCGGGCGGACTGGTGACAGGGCAGGGGCAGGTGAGTTTAGGCCCAGACCCCATCACCCGCTTTGATCTGCGCGGCCAGGATCTGGATCCCACGTTGGTCACGTCCCTTTATGGAGCAGCTGGGATCCCGCTGGATGTGGGTCGGGTGGATGCGCTGGCGACGGTGGAGATCGCCAATGGAGCGGCAAGTTTGGGGGCCGATCTGACCTTGCGGGAGGGGGAGATTACCGGCACAGGTCGGATCGAGATGGCGGATGGCAGCACCCGACTGACCCGTTCATTACTGTTTTTGTCAGGAGAGCAGGGGCGGGTGGCGGCGACTGGGGTGATGGCAGAAGGCCAAATTAACGGGATCCTCTCCCCCCGCGAGCTGGATCTGACTGCTTTCGGTCTAGAGGGCGAGGTCTCAGGAGATTTTAATGTCCAAGTTCCCCTGTCTGAGCTGAATCTGGGTGGATTGCGAGCCCAGGGCTCTGTACAGTTTCCGCAGGGGGTGGCTGGATTATCGCTACCTCTGAGTGGACGAGTGGATTGGGATGGCACGGGGGTTCAGATTCAGTCAGGATCACTGGCCGGGCTGGCGGAGATTCAGGGCCGTATCCCCGTGGATCCTGGCAGCTTTGAGATTGGATCGGTGGATCTGAGGATCCGGGCGGAGGACGTAGATCTGACCCAGCTGCAGGATCTAGAGCTGCCCCCAGCCTTGGAGGCCCGTGGACTACTGGGAGTAGACGCTCGGTTACAGGGTACGCCTCAAGCGTTAAGGGTAGAGGGGGATTTAGACTTGGCGGGCTTGGGGGCGCGGGATCTGGAGTTTGAACGCCTCCAGGGATCCCTGTTTTGGGGGGTGGGTGAGGGAGGCCGTGTTGATCTCCAAGGCGGTGACGATCGGATCAGCTTGACGGTCAGCCCTGATTTGAATGTGATCGATTTTCAGTTGCGGCAAGGGGAGATCACCGCTCTCGGCAGTCGGCGGGGCGGGCTGCTCAAGGCTGAGGTGCGGGATGTGCCGATGGAGCTGTTGACTGGGGGAGCTCCAGGGGTGACGGGACGGGCCAGCGGCAACGTGGTGGTTAATCTGGATGAGGATTTGGCCTTGGCGAATGCCTCCATCGAAGGGTTACGGCTGGGGGATCTGGAAGCTCGTCAGGTATCGGTGGCGCTGGAACTGCAAGATGATCAGCTGCGGATCCCAGGGGCCACCTTGCAGCTGTTTGATAGCGTCTATACCCTAGCGGGCACGGTTGATCTGCCTACTTTTGATAGTGAAGATCCCAGTGAAGGGATCCCACAGCTCAACCTCAACGTCAGCACCGTCAATGGCAGCCTAGAAGATATCGTGGCGACTTTTAAGTGGCGCACCTGGGAGGATGTCACCTCTCGCGGCTTCCGGCTTCCGAATCTGGGGCCAGCCGAGGCGATTTTGGCTCAGCCTCAGGGAGATCCCACTGCACCTTTGACCGAGCAGTTGCGGCTGTATAACCAAGTGGTAGCAGCACTAGAGTCTCAACTGGCCCAAGAAACAGATGTTTTGTTACCCCAACCGCCCTCCCTGCGAGGCCGTTTTGAAGCCCAGCTCGATCTGGTAGGATCCCTCGATCAGTTGGATGTGGGCTTTCAGTTGGATGGCCAAGACTGGACGGCTGAAGAGTTTCAATTGGATACGGTGGCGGCGGCGGGCACCCTCGACCAGGCAGGGCTAGATATTGCTTGGTTGGATCTGGTATCGGGGGAACGGTCTGCTCGGCTACAGGGCAACCTCACTGGCAGTCAACAAACAGCATCTTTGCAGCTTCAGCAAGTTCCCCTAGCGGCTTTCGACCGTTTTTGGCCCGAGAGCCTCGATCTGACAGGAGATTTGGATGCCCAGGTGAATCTGCAAGGCACTATCGTGGATCCCCGAGTAGAAGGTCGATTTGACGTGACGGCTTTGCAGGTGAACCAGGTGCCCTTTCAACAGGCGGGAGCCTCTCTCACCTATGGCAATGGTGAGCTGGGGTTGGATAGTACCCTGCTGGCAGATCAAGAGGATCCCCCGATCCGAATCGTGGGAACGGTTCCCTACGCTCCAGCCTTTACGGTGGCAGCACAGCAGCAGTATGCCAACGGATCCAGCCCCCAGATTGACCTCAACCTAGAGGTGCCCGGAGAGGGGCTGCGCTTGCTCAACCTGTTGACCGATCAGGTGGGTTGGCTTTCTGGCGAGAGTGATCTGCGCTTGGTGGTGCGGGGAACCTTGCAGGAACCCACCCTCCAGGGATCCCTGACCTTGGCTCAGGGGGTGATGCAGGTGGCGGCCCTGCCGGATCCGATCACCGATATTACCGGAATAGTGAGTTTTGATTTTGATCGACTCTCGGTACAGTCCTTATCGGCATTCTATGGCGGTGGATCCCTGGTCTTGGAAGGGATCCTGCCAGTGAATACGCGTGGGGCTCAAGCCTTGGATACAGAAGGCTATATTCCCCTCAACCTCAGCCTCAACGACATCAATTTGGTGCTGCCCAGCCCCACGAATGGGGATCGGCTCAATACCCAGGTGAATGGATCCGTATTGGTGGGGGGACTCTTGTTACAGCCTCTTTTGCTAGGACAGGTGGCGGTCAGCGATGGCATCCTCGATATCGGGAGTGGGCAGGAAGAGGAACACGAAGACCTTTTGCCGCAGTTGGATGTGGCAGAGGTGCCTAGCTGGATGCCTCGCTTTGAGGATCTACGCCTAGGGATTGGCCCCCGTGTGGAGGTGCGGCGAGGACATCTGTTTAGCTTCGACACCAGTGGCGAGCTGCGGATCTTTGGCACCCCCTTCCAGCCTCAGTTGGCCGGATCCCTCATTCTGGATGGGGGGCGGCTCAACCTGCCCTTGGCCAATTTCCGCGTTGATCGTTCCCAAACCAACCGCGTCACCTTTGACCTCGATCATGGCTTGGATCCCATGTTGGATCTGAACCTGAGCACGCGCGCCAGCGAAGTCTCTCCCCCCATCGGGCAGCTTCAGGGCTTCGGAAGAGCAATGTCTTGGGTACTTTGGGCACCAGTGCAGGG
>JBHJNR010000253.1:0-14288 GCA_050330615.1 Cyanophyceae cyanobacterium | reverse complement strand
TCTCCCTATTTCGCCACCGATATGGAGCGGATGCTGACCGAGTTTGATAGCCCCTACATCTTGATTACCAGCAGCAAAGTTAACTCCATCCAAGAATTAGTCCCGATCTTGGAGAAGGTGGCCCGTGAAGGTCGGCCTCTCTTGATCTTGGCGGAAGATGTTGAGGGCGAAGCTCTGGCCACCTTGGTGATCAATCGCCTGCGCGGAGTGCTGAATGTGGCGGCGGTCAAGGCTCCCGGCTTTGGGGATCGTCGGAAAGCCATGCTAGAGGATATTGCTACCCTCACCGGTGGCCAAATGATTGCCGAAGAAATCGGCCTCCGTTTGGACATCGCCACCTTGGACATGCTGGGTCAGGCTCGCAAAGTTACGATTACCAAGGATAAAACCACCATCGTGGCCACCGGCGGAACCGCTGATCAGGTCAAAAAGCGGGTGGCTCAGATTCGCCAACAACTGGACAATACCGAATCTGACTACGACAAAGAGAAATTGCAGGAACGGATGGCCAAGCTCAGTGGCGGCGTCGCCGTGATCAAAGTGGGTGCAGCCACCGAAACTGAACTCAAGGATCGCAAACTTCGGATTGAGGATGCCCTCAACGCTACCCGTGCAGCCGTGGAAGAAGGGATCATCCCTGGTGGTGGGGCTACTTTGTTGCACTTGACCAAGAGCATCGCTGACATCCTGGGATCCCTCAGCCCTGAAGAGCAGATGGGTGCCAATATCGTGTCTAAGGCTCTGGAGAGCCCCCTCTATCAAATCGCCACCAATGCCGGACTGGAAGGCTCGGTGATTGTAGAGCGATTGAAAGAAAAAGACAGCTCGATGGGCTATGACGCCATGCGGGAGGAGTTCATCGACATGCTGGCTGGCGGTATCGCGGATCCGGCCAAGGTGACCCGGACAGCCCTGCAAAATGCAGCCTCTATCGCTGGCATGTATTTGACCACTGAAGCTCTGGTGGTGGAGAAACCTGAGCCCCAGTCTGCTGGTGCCCCTGGTGGGGGTATGGGCGGCATGGGTGGTATGGGCGGTGGCATGGGTATGCCCGGTATGGGCGGCATGGGCATGATGTAAGCCCTCAGCAGGCTCATGATCTGTTGCAAACTAATTATCAAATTATTAATGAACTGACTAAAATGTTCATTAGCACTGTTCTGGGGTATCATCCTGGGACAGTTTTTTTGGCTTTCTCAACACAAAAAGGGTGACTGTGCTGCAATAGTTGGCATTAAAGAATCACAGTTATTGAACAGGTGTGGGTTGTCGATGATTGGATTCAAATAAAAGCTAAGTAAGCAGGCTGAAATAAATGTAAGATACCTTGAATCGTGTAACCCTTACTGGGCAAGGGCTTTGGGATCTAGGAGCTTACGACATCTTATAGATAATTAGCCCTTCCTACTTAACACCCAGCCCACTCTTTGAAACATATAGATTCAAATCCAACCTCTAAGGGGCCTGATGGGCACACTACTATGGTGGTATCCAATAAAGTCATCCTTTTGTGGGCATGCATCCGGCATTTTTCTTAACTGATCAGAAGGGCAATTGGTGTCATGTGGATCCGGGCTGGCAGGGTTTGACCGGAATGACATCTGATCAGGCCCTTGGGGTAGGCTGGCAGGGCTTTGTTCATCCGCAAGAACGGCAACGGGTGGTGGCAGAATGGCAGGCCGGGATCCTTGCCCAAACTCGGTTTAGCTTGACCTATCCGTTGGCCCATAGGGAAGGTCGATATCGAACTGTCCACCATGCTGTCTCCCCTAGTCCATCGGGATATATGGGATCCCTAACTTTGGAATCTGTGGAGCCGGAGGGGAAAGATCAGGCGTTAGCCCTGTTGGATCTAATGTTTGCCCAATCTTTGGAGGGGCTCTTCCTGATGCTGATGGATCAGCCACTGGAGTGGCATGATGGCATTGATAAAGAAGTGGCCTTGGACTATGCCATGACTCATCAGCATCTGGTGCGGGTCAATGGGGCAATGGCTGAGCAATATGGCTGCACCGCAGTAGAGCTTTTGGGGCGAACTCCTGCTGAGCTCTTTGCCTACGATCTGGACTACGGCAGGCGGGTCTTGCGAGAGTTTTTGGATACTGGATGGGTGAGTAATGAAACACAAGAGCGGCGGGTGGATGGATCCCTGATGCTGATCCAAGGGAACTATGTCTGCCTATACGACTCGCAAGGACGAATTCTGGGACATTTTGGCACGCAACGAGAGGTGACCGAGCAAAAAAAGAAGGAAAAGGACTACAGACATCAAGCATTGCTGATGCAGAGGATCTTGGATGCTACTCCCAATGCTGTCTATATCTTTGATCTGAGCAGTTATCAAAACATTTATGCCAATTCCCGCGTCCGATCCATCTTGGGCTATACACCTGAGGAGGTGATGGCATTGGGTAGCGGTCTTTTGGTGGATCGTGTTCATCCTGAAGATTGGCCTCGGGTCCAACTCCATCTAGGTCGATGTCTACAGATGGACGATCAGATGGTGGCTGAGATTGAGTATCGCTTTCATCGCCCCGATGGATCTTGGCGATGGCTCCACAGCCGGGATGTTGTTTTTACCCGCACTGACTCAGGTCAGGTTCAGCAAATCTTGGGGGTCTTGCAGGATATCACCGAGCGCAAACACATACAGTTGGCGCTACTCAATAGCGAAGCCCGCCTCAGTCAACTGTTTGATAATGTACCTGTCGTCGTTTACCGCTACGTCATGGATCCCGATGGCGGGGGGGAGGCTTTCGCCTACCTCAGCCGTACCGCTGCTGACATCTATGAGGTGCCGGTGGCAGACTGTCTTGCCTCAGCCCAGACCATTTGGAGTCGGATTCACCCCGAAGATATCTCCTGGATGGCAGCTTCTATCCAGATCTCTGCCCAAACCCTGCAACCTTGGCAGGCTGATTGCCGCTTGCTCATGCCCGATGGCCGCATCAAATGGATCTCTTCCCGCTCTACGCCTCAGCGGCAGGAGGACGGCAGTATTGTCTGGGATGGCATCACTCTTGAAATCACCGAGCGCAGGCAAGCGGAGATAGCCCGAACCAACAGTGAGAACCGCTTTAGAAATATGGCGGCTAACGCGCCGGGAGCCATCTTTCAATATGTATTGCACCCGAATGGCTCTGATCAAGTGGTTTACATGAGTCAGAGCTGTCAGGCTATCTGGGAAGTGGAAGCATCTGCCATTCAGCTCGACCCCAAGATCCTCTGGGATATGGTTCATCCAGAAGATCGAGACGGTGTCATCAAATCGCTATTACTATCTGCCGACAGCCTGGATCCCTGGCGGTGGACATGGCGGATTACCACACCTTCAGGTCAACTTAAGTGGCTGGAGGCCTCCGGTCGCCCTCGCTGTTTAGACAATGGGGACATCCTCTGGGACTCATTGGTTTTGGATATCACCGCCCGCAAATTGGGGGATAGGGCTCTCGAAGTCTCTCAGCGTCAATTTCAATCTTTGGTAGAAAATTCACCTGATATTATCGAGCGTTTTGATCTGGATCTAAAACACCTCTATGTCAGCTCTACTCTCGTAAAGACCACTGACATTGCCGCTGATGACTTTATCGGTAAATCTTGCCGAGATATGCAGATGGATCCCAAGATGGTAGATTGCTTTGAAAAGGCCAATCAACAAGTATTGGTAACAGGGCAAACCCAGCGGATTGAGTTTACATTTCCCACAGCCAACGGGATCCGCGAGTTTGAGATGTCGGTGTCCCCCGAACGGAATTCAGAGGGATCCATTGAATCATTCCTGTGTATCTCCCGAGATGTTACCGAATACAAAGAGGCGACAGTGGCATTGGCTAACAGTGAGCAAAAACTGCAATCCTTGATTACCAACTTGCCTGGAGCCCTCTTTCAGTGCCTTGATGATCGCAACTATACGGCTCTCTATGTCAGTGAAGGGGTCAAGGCCATCACTGGGTATCCTGCCGAAGACTTTATCAGTGGTCGCATCAGCCTTGGTGCATTAATCGATCCCCATGATGAGCCCAGAGTCTGGCAAACCATTAACAATGATATTGAAGGCAGCAATTTTTATGAGGTCGAGTACAAGATCAGAACCCAAACGGGTGACCTAAAATGGGTCTTGGATCAAGGGCAAGGCATCTATGATGAGATAGGCACCCTGCTGTACTTGGAATGCTTCATCAGTGATATTACCAATCTGAAGCTTGCAGAATTGGCTTTGCAGCAGCAAGTGTTGCGGGAGCAGACTCTGAATCGAGTTATTCGTTCCATTCGAGACTCTTTAGATCTTGATACCATCTTTGCAACGGCTACCCAGGAAGTTGGGATCCTTTTGACGCTTCAAAGCTGTGTCATCGTCCGCTATGAGCCAGAGTTAAAAGTGTGGCGGCATCTGACTGAATACCTTTCCACTCCTGAGCAGTTAAGCTTTATCAATGTCGATATCCCTGATGAGGGCAATCCTTTCTCAACACAGCTCAAACATCAGCAGATTGTCCAGTTTAAGAGCATGGATATTATTGATGATGTTAATCGAGATTTGCTTCAGGATCTTCAAGGCTCCTGGCTACTGATGCCTATTGTGGTAGATGGTTTGACGTGGGGAAGTTTTTCCCTCTATATGCAAGATCCATCCTATTGTTGGACAGAAGAAACCGTTCGATTGGCTCAAGCGATCACCGATCAATTGGCTATTGGGATCCAACAGGCTCAACTCCACCAGCAATTGCAAACTCTGAACCAATCCTTGATCTCAAAGGTGGAAAAGCGTACCGCCCAACTCCAAAAAGCATTTGAGGCAGAATCTCTACTGCGCCATATTGCTGAACAGGTGCGCAATAGCCTGGATGAAGATGTGATCCTCAAAACGGTGGTGGATACCCTAGGCGAAAGGCTCTCTCTGCTCTTCTGCAATATCAGCACCTACAACGATAATGCTGTTTTTCCTCGCTATGTCTTTCAGCATAGGCAACTAAATCTCCCCCAGTTGATCTTGCCCATGAGGGAGTATTCCTGGGTTTATGACAACCTTCGGCTGGGCCATACCAGCTATTTTTCCACCCGCCTAGAAGAGCTATGGGTCACCCTCTTGATTGCCCCTGTCCAAGATGATCTCTGCGCTCTGGGAGACATCTTGGTCATGAGGCTGGGCCATGAGTCTTTTCAACCATCAGAGATCCGGCTGGTGGAGCAAGTTGCCAATCAATGTTCTATCGCCCTGCGCCAATCCCGCCTCTTCACTGCTGTTCAAGAGCAAGTCCAAGAGCTTCATCGCCTCAACCATCTTAAGGACGATTTTTTGAGCACCGTTTCTCATGAACTACGTTCCCCGATGGCCAACATCAAAATGGCCACACGAATGCTAGAGGTCAACCTCGAACAAATCTCAATTCCTGCCAATGTGAGGCATTATATACAAATTCTGGAGGAAGAAGGTGACCGTGAAATTAACCTGATCAATGACCTGCTTGATCTGGCTCGCTTGGAGGCCGATACTCCCCAACTTAATCTCAGCAAAATAGATCTGAGCGAACTGATCCAAAAGTTGATTCGTCCCCTAGACTCACGATTCAAAACCCAGCAGCAACGTTTTGATATTCAGATTTGCCCCGACGCGCCACTGATTACCACTGATGTGACTTATCTAGAACGGATCTTGGGGGAACTGCTCCATAATGCCTGCAAGTATACCCCTGCTGGTGAGACAATCCTAATTGATATCCAAACCAGCTCAACGCTTCAGATTCAAGTCATTAATACCGGCGTCGAGATTCCTGTCCACGAATATGATCGCATCTTCGATAAGTTCTACCGAGTGCCACACAATGATCCTTGGAAACATGGTGGTACAGGGTTGGGGCTAGCCTTGGTCGAACGGATGGTGAAGGCTTTAGGAGGAAAGATTGAAGTGTCCAGTAGTAATAACAGCACCTGTTTTCAGATCAGTCTTCCTCTCTTGTGATTAAGAATTTCTTGTGATTAAGAGAGGGATCCCTGCTAGAGAGAAATTCATCTGATTCAAATTAAGGCATTATTAGCCCCCAGACTGTTTATCCTCACCCCATCCCGGATCCCTCCTGAATCACCTTTTGTCAGCCATGGGATCCCGTCAGAATTCAGGATCAATAACAGACCCTACTCAATCATCTCGGTGATCTGATCAGGATCCACCCCCAGTTCTCGGAGCTTTTGAGCCAAAGATTCAGAGCGGCGGCGTTCTTGTTCAGTTTGCTGTTGTGCTTGGTCTGCTCGTTGTCGCTCCTGCTCTGCTCTCTCTCGCTCTTGTTCTGCCTCCACTAAGGCTTCAGTAAAGCTGATAAAGGGTCGCCCCGACACATACCGCAGATCCAGATCAATGCCTTCCAATCCAAATCGAATCCCTAAGCGGGGACTGACCCATCCCTGCATCTCTGGAATCGGCTCCAGTACATCCCCTTCTCTGACAAACCCCTCTAACGTTCCCCGATCGGGATCGTAGATGTAATACTCGCAGACCCCAAACCGCTCATAGAAGTGCAGTTTCTGGAGCATCCCCCGAAAAGTATTGCCAGGAGAAAGAATCTCAAACACCACTTGAGGCGGGATCCCGTCTTCCTCCCATTGGCGATAGGATCCCCGTTCCCCTTTAGGTCGACCAAAGACCACTAAAGCATCTGGAGCGACACGGGTTTTGGGATCCCCCTCCACCGGATACCAGAGCAGATCCCCTGCCACAAATACGTTGGCATCGTTGCGAAATAGGTACTCTAACCCTTCTTTAACCGTGACAATCCAGCGAAATTGCCGAGTATTATCGGCCATCGGTTCACCATCGCTGTCGGGATAGAGAATCTGAGAGGGAAGGGTTTGCATTAGAAAGTCACCAATCTCAGCACTGCATCCATAGTATCGAATCGGTTTCAGTCCATCCGGGATCCCGGTTGTGTTTCAAATCTAGCAACTTGGCTCCGCGCCCGAAATCCTTCAGTTACTGTCGGGAATATCCTGATTTGGAGATGCTCCCCATGTCTGCCCATCCTTCGCCTTCCCCCCGATCGCTCACCCCGTGGATCCCTGCGTTGATGGGCGCGCTGTTAGCCATTGGGATCCCTGCGGCTCACCCCTCACTTCTCCCGCGTCAGCCAGGAGCAGATTCTCGCAGTGATGTCAGAGAGCCCTCTCAGGAATGGGCCGATTACCAGGCTTATGCCCAGGTGATCCAACAGGTTCAGACCATGACCTCAGATCCCACTGCCGTCAACTTGGCCTCCCGCTGGGGCCTCTCTATCCTCGATCTGACCTGGGAGGACACAGGCCGGGACAAAGGATCCGCCTATGGCCCCAATATCAGCGATATGACTATTCAAGTCCATCAGCAGAACCCCTTGTCTGGAGAGCGGGCTTTTCATCTCATGCCGGTCATCCGCCATCCCAACTTTGCCGATATCACTAGCGATATCCCCCTGGATAGCTTTTATGTGCCCGTCGGTAACCAGTCCGGGGATCCCTTAGAATCCGTCAATCTGCGGGAGCTGTTGGGTCATCTGCGGCAATACATGAGCGAGCCTGATAGCTGGACAGGACGGGAGGGATCCCTGTTGGCGGGGCGGGATAGCCATGTCTTGGTCAGTGCTCAAGCGGCCTTCTTGCCCATTGCTCCGGGGGGGGAGGCCACCTTTAACCCCGTGTTGTTTAACTACCAGTCCCGGCCAGGGGATCCCGCTGTTTTGACCATCTTGGCCACCCGCCAAGGCACCAGCATGACCATCATCGACAATCAGCGGGATGCGGTGCAATCGGGCTGGGCCAATGGGCAGCGGCTTTTCTTCAATAACAATGGCGAACGGGCCAGTTTGACAGGAACACGTCTGAGTGATTTTCAGGCAGATCCCGAGAACCAGCCTCCTCGTCAGGGCCAGGAACCTTTTGAGGTGGAGGAGGATAGTCTCAATGTGGTGCTGATGATCCAGGTGCCCCTCAAGCAACGACAAGCGCCAGCCCCCATGTCTGCTGAGTTGAGCATGGCTCCCCAAGCCTCCATGGTGATGGAAAGTGCTGATATGGCAGGTCGAACTGGGGTAGAGGCCGCTGTGATTGGACATGGGGAAATCGAGGGGCCATTCACTGAGATCGATGGCTTGCCCATTGAACGGGATCCCCGGTTTCCGATTCGGGTGACGGTGCAGTTCTACAAAGCCACCACCACCGGACAGCCCACCGCCGCCGATATCGAACAGATTCATACTGAGATCAGCCAAGTCTATGAATCGGGTGATGCGGTCGGTAGCTTGGTGACACAGGGGTTGACCCAGCGACCGACCGAACACACGGGCCCCCGGTGGCATCCTTGGCGGTGGCCGCTTCGCTAGAGCAAAGTTGTGGTGAAGAATTGCCTTGAAATGATGATCTGGTTAATGGGTGGCACCAGCGATAGTCGGCAGATTGCTCAGCTGTTGGACACTGCCGGGATCCCTTGGGTAGCAACGGTGACCAGACCCAGCGCCACCAGGCTCTATGCGCAGCTATCAGGATCCGTGGTGGTGGGATCCCTGACCCCTGAAGCTGGCCTTCTTTTCATACAGCAGTGGGGGATTGGAGCTGTGGTGGATGCCTCTCATCCCTTTGCCGTTGCGGCCTCCCAGATGGCGATGGCGTGTGCGGCCCAAGCGGGGATCCCGTATCTCCGGTTTGAGCGCCCAGAGGTGATCGAGCGAGAGGAGCCTGGTGTCGAATGGATCCCGACGGTGGAGCAGCTCTTGCAGCCGCACTATTTGACCAGTCAACGGATCCTCTCCACCTTGGGACTCAAACTCTTGCCACACCTGATCCCGTGGCTGCATTCTTCCCAGATCTGGGCGCGAGTATTGCCAGAATCAGCAGCCCTCGCCCTGAAAATGGGATTCCCTGCTGAGTATCTGCTGTTGGAGCGTCTGCCGGTGGATCCCGACCGAGAGCGGCAGCTTTGGCTCGATCTGAAGTTGGATTGTGTTCTGACCAAAGCCTCTGGGGCAGCAGGTGGGATCCCGCTCAAGCTGGCTCTGGCCAAAGAGTTAGGCATCCGGTTGCTGGTGCTGGAACGGCCCCGCTTGGAGTATCCTCTGGTCACGACCGCTCTTGAACAGGTGCTTCCCTTCTGCCAGAACTTGAGCTGACTAAAGCTTCAAGCCAGAGTCATACTGCTCCCGCATGGTTTCAACCGCCATCGCTGCCACCACTGGGATCCCTTCGCTGTTATGAATGCTGAGGGATCCTGCTTGGACGTGACCCAGACGGCTCCATTGGCCAGGTAGAGTCTGTTGCAGATAGTCTTGCCAAGTCTGTTGATGCTCTGGATCCACCGACACCACAATCCGAGATCCCCCTTCTCCAAACAGCTGTTGATCGAGGGGAGTGGAACTCTGGGGCAGTTGAATCTCGGCCCCTAATTTGCTACCCCCTGCCTGAGCACTCAAACAGCACTCTGCCAGCGCAATCGCCAGCCCCCCCTCGCTACAATCATGAGCGGAGCGGATCCACCCCTGGCGGATCCCATGCCGGCAAGCCGCTTGTACCTGCCCTTCCAGTTCTAGGTCTATGGCTGCAGGACGACCTGTGATGGCCTGATAGAGCTGCGCCGTCAACTCGGATCCCCCCAGTGAGGTGGCCGCTTGGGATCCCAAAAGATAGATGGGATCCCCCGCCCTTTGCCAGCCTTGGCCGCAAACCAGTCTCAAATCTGAGATCAAGCCCACCATACCGATCACAGGGGTGGGATAGATAGCCTGAGAGCGGCCATTCACCAAGGTCTCGTTATAGAGAGAGACATTGCCCCCCGTCACGGGTGTGCCCAGGGTGCGGCAAGCCTCCGAGATGCCCCGACAGGCTTCCGCCAATTGCCAATAGACCACCGGATTTTCGGGATTGCCAAAGTTAAGGTTGTCCGTAATGGCCAAGGGATCCGCCCCGACACAGCTGAGGTTGCGGGCGGCTTCTGCCACTGCCGCCTTGCCCCCTTCGTAGGGATCCAGATAGACCAAGCGACTGTTGCCATCCACCGTCACCGCCACCCCTTTCTGGGATGAGACCAAGGCTGGCACCTCCCCGATGCCAAAGTTCTGCGACCGAATCCGAATCACCGCCGCGTCGCCATTACCGGGCAACACCACCGTATTGTTCTGCACTTGATGGTCATATTGGCGGTAGATGGCCTGTTTGGAGGCAATGGTTGGGCTGGCCAAGAGCTTGAGCAGGATCTCATCCCAGCCCAGGAGGGTTGTCTCCACTTGGATCCCTTTCGGGCTAGGGATCCCGGCTGTCCAAGGGGTGGCTTGCCATGCCTGTTGGGCGTAGTCCGGTGGATCAGCCAAAATCTCCCGCGCATAGACAGGGGTATTCTCTGCCAATGCGGTCGCCGTCACCTCAGCCGCCACGGATCCCTGGTGCAGAATGCGAACGATGGGATCCTCGATCACCTTGCCTGCCACCACCGCCTGCAAGCCCCAGCGATGGAAGATCTCGATCAGCTCATCCTCTCGCCCCGCCTGTGCCACAAATAGCATCCGCTCCTGCGACTCCGAGAGCAAAAACTCCCAGGGCAGCATCCCCGTTTCCCGCACGGGCACCCGATCTAGATCAAACTCGATGCCTACCCCACCCTTGGCGGCCATCTCTGCGGTGGAGCAGGTGATCCCCGCTGCCCCCATATCCTGCGCCGCCACCACTGCCCCGGTGGCAAAAGCCTCCAGACAGGCTTCGATCAGGCACTTGCCCGCAAAGGGATCCCCCACTTGCACCGCCGGCCGATCCTGCCCCGACTCCTCATCCAACTCGGCGCTGGCAAAACTGGCCCCCCCCATGCCATCTCGCCCTGTGGTGGATCCCACATAGAGCACCGGATTACCGATTCCTTGCGCTCCCGATTTAACGATATCGGTAGTCTCCATCAACCCCAAACACATGGCATTGACCAAAGGATTGCCTTGATAACAAGGATCAAAGGCCACTTCGCCCCCGACAGTGGGCACGCCGGTACAATTGCCATAGTGGGCAATCCCCGCCACCACGCCAGACATCAGCCGTTGGGTCTGGGGATCGGTTGGGGATCCGAAGCGTAGTGAGTTGAGCAGGGCAATCGGTCGAGCCCCCATGGTAAAGATATCCCGCAGGATCCCCCCCACCCCAGTAGTAGCCCCCTGAAAAGGCTCGACGGCGGAGGGATGATTGTGGGACTCAATTTTGAAGGCCAGCCGATCGCCATCCCCCAAGTCCACCACTCCGGCATTTTCCCCTGGCCCCACCAGGATTCGCTCCCCAGTGGTGGGAAAAGTCTTCAACAGCGGGCGGGAATTTTTGTAACAGCAGTGCTCTGACCACATCACCCCAAACATGGCCAGCTCATTGGGATTGGGATCCCGCTCCAGCCGTTCCACGATCAGGTCATATTCCGCCGCAGTCAAACCACGGGCTTTCAGTTGGTCGGGGGTGTAGGCAGTCACAGCAGATGTCCAGGTGAGGATCCAGGCCGATCATAGACCTGTTTGGCAAGCAAAAAAAAGCCATAAAGAACCCCCTCATCCAGAAGAGAGGGGGCACAAGTATCAAAAAGAAGTGCTCTGAACCACTATTCAGCGGCGCAAATGTACTTATTCCGAACAAGGGGCTTAAGCCCCTTGTCTCACCCCTTGTCTAGGCTGCCCAAGGGTAGATGGCTCTCCACCAAGGAATACGAGCGATCGGAAGCGATCGGACTAGTCCAACTCGCTCATTCTCTCAAGCTCAGAGGCGCAAGGTGGGGGGCTGGCCTTCTTTCATGTGAATGGTGTCCACAAAGCGGACAGTGCGGGATTGGCTGGAAACCACCAAGCTCTCGGTGCGCATACCGCCACCAAAGAAACGTACCCCTTTCATCAGGTCGCCATCGGTGATGCCAGTCGCGGCAAAAAGCACGTCTTTGCCACAGGCCAGATCTTCACATTCAAAGACTTTGCTGGGATCCTCGATGCCTTTCTCCTTCAGTTCCCGCTCGGTTTCCTCCTTGGGAGGCAAGTAGGTGCCCGCCTGAACCACTTCGGCGTCATAGATCAGACGACCCTGGAAGTGTCCGCCCAGACAGCGCATGGCTGCTGCCGAAATCACCCCTTCAGGAGCGGCTCCGATTCCCATCAAAGCGTGGACTCCTGTGCCATTGAATCCGGCTGAGAGGGCGGCAGAGATGTCACCATCGGTGATCAACTGCACCCGTGCTCCGGCATCCCGGATCTCTTGGATCAAATTGGTATGGCGTTTGCGATCCATCACAATTACTACCAAGTCGGCAATATCCCGATCTAGGCACTCGGCGATGATTTGCAGGTTTTTGGCAGGGGGATAGTCGATGTGGACTTTGCCTTTGGCTTGGGGAGGAGCCGCCAGCTTCTGCATGTAGATGTCAGGGGCGTTGAGCAATCCACCTTTCTCAGAAATGGCCAAGACGGCCATCGAGCCATTCTGACCCGTTGCCACCAAGTTGGTGCCCTCGCAGGGATCCACGGCGATATCGATTTCCAACAACTCATCGAGGCGACAGAAGTCAGAGGCATTGGGTTGGGTGCAGATGCCCACCTCTTCACCGATGTAGAGCATGGGAGCTTCATCACGGGTGCCTTCCCCAATAACAATCCGACCCCGCATATTGATGGTGTTCATGCGCAAGCGCATGGCTTCGACTGCCGCCTCGTCAGCCTCATCGCGGGCTCCTTTGCCCATCCAACGAGCCGAGGCGATGGCTGCCTGCTCCACCACTTCGATGATCTCCAGCCCTAACGTTTTGTCCACGAGTGCCCTCCCAGATGGCGATTGGTTCCAACGGTCGATAATGAGAAAGTCGATCGTCGTCGTTTCAAGTGCTCTCAGTTTACCAGTGTCGGGTCGCCTTTATGGATGTCCGCTGCGGTGGAGCCATTGCCCACAGAATCCAGACAGGGAGCCAGACTGGGGCAAGCACCACCTCTTCTTAACCCTCTGTGAAGGGATGCGATTTGTATTGTCACAATCCAAAAGATCTGTTAGGATTAATCTAATAGTGTTAATAAAACTTTAAATTTTGCAATGAAATCCTACGCCTTCACCAACCGCTCGGAAGATGTTCAGGTGGTTCGCACCTCCGATGGCCACCTTGAGCGCACTCTCTTTCCGGGCCAGCAGGTGGTTTTCGAGGCAGATCCTGAGCAGTTTCTAGAGATCTACAGCAACCAGTGGATGTCTAGCCTTTTGGTGGATCGCTGGCCTTGCCATACCCTCAATGCCTCTGGAGATAATGCCTCTGAGGACTGGGATATCCCCATCGGTGACTTGGTCTCAGCGGGAGTATGAACTAGGGCTGTGAAGTCAGGATCTCCCCCACCTCTAGGCGGAGGCCATTGGCAAAGTCCCACGAGGATTGAGCCCGTCGACCCGCTGCTTGCACCTCCGTCAACAGCAGGGATCCCTGGCCTGTTTGCACCACCATCCCCGCTTGTTTGAGAATGACGGTCAGGGTGCCTGGGGTCGCTGTCGTCTCATCAGCGGCAGCGGAAAGCGGTGCAGTTGTGTTAGGAGGCTGTGACTTCAACACTTTCAGCCGCTCCCCCCGCAGAGCTGTGAAACAGTGGGGATAAAAGGCTCGGATCTGATTGTGGAGGTCGAGGGCTGATTGGTGCCAATCCAGAGCAAAGTCTGACTTGCTCAACAGCGGTGCATAGCTGGCTTCTGCCTCCACTTGAGGTTCTGCCGCGAGTTCGCCCGCCTCCAACTGGAATAAGGTCTTGATCAACAAATCTGCGCCAAGCGGAGCCAGGATCCCGGCCAAGTCTTCCGCCGTTTGAGTGGGAGAAATCGCTACCCTGGTCTTGAGCAGCATTCCCCCCGTGTCCATGCCCTGATCCATCAACATGGTGGTGATACCGGTTTCCACTTCCCCTCGGGCCACTGCCCACTGGATCGGTGCAGCCCCTCGGTAAGCAGGCAATAGGGATCCATGCACATTGACACAGCCCAGCCGAGGCATTTCCAACACCCGCTGCGGCAACAGTTGCCCATAGGCCACCACCACAAAGACATCGGCCCCCAGACTTTCAAGTTGGGACAAAACCTCGGGATCCCGGCGCAGGCGTTCCGGTTGCCAGATGGGGATCCCGTGCTGTTGAGCCAGGGCTTTGACCGGCGTGGGCTGGAGTTTGCGGCCTCGACCACTGGGGCGATCTGGTTGAGACAGCACCCCCACCACCGCTATCTCCGGCTGATCGATCAGTGCCTGGAGACTGGGCAAGGCAAAACTGGGCGTGCCAAAGAAAACCACCCGCATCGACGCATCTCCC
>JBHJNR010000252.1:0-10735 GCA_050330615.1 Cyanophyceae cyanobacterium | reverse complement strand
CAGACAGACCTTTGTTGGACAAGAAAAACTGAATGAACAAAGTTGTTGCCACCAATCGCATCTTTCCAGAGACGCGAGACCTGCTCTCTCGTCAGGCGCAGGTCATATCCAGCCCGAGCGAAACACCCCTCGACCGCCAACAAACCCTCGCCGCCGCTAGGGATGCCGATGGGTTAATGGTGTTTATGCCCGATTTGATCGATGCTGAGTTTTTGGCTGCCTGCCCTCAGCTGCGGGTGATCGGTGCGGCCCTAAAAGGCTACGACAATATCGACATTGAGGCGGCAACTCAAGCAGGCATCTGGGTCACCATCGTCCCAGATCTATTGACTGCCCCCACCGCAGAACTGGCGATTGGGTTAATGCTGGCGCTGGGACGGCAGTTGGTGACAGCGGATCAAACCATGCGAACGGAGCACTTTGAAGGGTGGCGACCTCGCTTTTATGGGGCGGGCTTGGCTGGAACCGTGGTGGGCTTGATCGGCTTTGGGGCAGTGGGGCAAGCCATTGCAGCACGGTTGCAAGGGTTTGACTGTAAGGTGCTTGCTTACGATCCTGCCCTATCATCTGCCAGTGCCTCCAGCTCCCTTGTCTCTAGTTCCATTGCCCACAGTGCGCCACTGGATAACCTGTTGCAGCAATCCGACTGGCTGGTGCTGGCGTTGCCTCTGACTCCAGCCACCTATCATCTGATTGATGCCCAAGCGCTGGCTCAGATGAAGCCGGGATCCCGACTGATCAACCCGGCGCGGGGATCCCTGGTGGATGAAGAAGCCGTGGCTGATGCGCTAGAATCGGGTCACTTAGCGGGCTATGCCGCCGATGTTTTTGCCTGTGAGGACTGGGCTCGTGCCGATCGACCCCTCACCATCCCACCCCGGCTAATTGCCCTGGGATCCCAGACTGTGTTGACCCCTCACCTCGGCTCGGCGGTGGTAGAAGCTCGTCGCGCCATTGAGCAGGCGGCGGCTGAGAGCATCCTGGCGGTGCTGGCAAATCAGGATCCCCCCCGAGCGGTGAATCGGCCCATGGTGCGGAGACGGTAGGCCGTGTTGAATTTGGTGTGTGTCCAAACTTTTTTGTCCGTCATGGAGGCGGGCGGGATCCGAGCCGCAGCGAGGCAATTGTCAGTCTCCCCCGCCACCGTGGTGGAGCATCTCGACCGTCTAGAACGGGATCTGGATGCCCCCCTCATGGTGCGCCGTCGAGCCGCCGTCAGTCTTACCCCCCAAGGTGCCGCCTTTGCCCCGTTGGCCCGTGCGCTGGTGACTACCGCCCAGCAAGCCCAGCGGTTGATCGCTACTATCCCCTTGCGGGTAGCAGCCTCCAGCAATGTGGGCACCTACATTTTGTTACCGCTGATCGCCGCTTTTGAGCAGAGTCAGGGCTGTCATGTGGAGCTTTGGCTGGGATCCAATCCTGATGTCGCTGATCGACTCAGTACTGGAGCTGCGGATCTGGCCCTGATGGAGTGGTGGGATCATCGCCCAGGCTTTACAGCCCATGCATGGCGGCAAGAACCTCTGATGGTAATCGTGCCACCTGGCCATCCTTGGGCCACCCGGTCTGCGATTGAGCCCGCAGAACTGGCTCAGGAGCGCATTCTAGGGGGAGAGCGCGGATCCGGCACGGGGACACTATTACGGGGCTGTCTGGGGGAGATTTTTCACCAATTGCAGATGGTGCCAGGGTTTGGCAGTACCGAAGGCGTGAAACGAGGGGTACGGGCTGGCTTGGGCATTTCTATCGTGGTGGCCAGCAGTGTCACCGATGAGATAGCCGCAGGACAATTGGTGTCTGTGCCTTTGGGTGATCTAGCCCTGAACAAATCGCTGTGGCTGGTCACCCCAACTCCTCTATCCGGGCCAGTCACACAACTCGCTGACTTCTTGTGTCGATGATTGGTCTCAATGGCCCGCCATTTTTTGGCCGATGGTGGTCAGATCCGCTTCAGCAATCGGGGCTTCATAGGTGAGGTGGCCTTCGCTAATCACCACCAGTCGATCCACCAGTTTGAGCAGCTCATCGAGATCTTCGCTGACCAACAGCACCGCAACGCCGCGATTGCGGGCCTGGATCACCTGGTCATGGATATAGTCCACTGCCGAAAAGTCGAGGCCAAAACAGGGGTTGGCGGCAATCAGCAGTTTGATATCGGGTGAGGACAGCTCCCGTGCCAATACTGCCCGTTGCACGTTGCCCCCCGACAAATTACCGATGGGGGTCTCGGGGGAGGGGGTCTTGACCTTGAATTGGGTGATCAGGGTGCGGGCCGCTTGGCGAATGGCGTTCAGCACCAGCATGAACCCTTGGGATTGGGGGGGCTTGTCAAAGGTGCGGAGGGCCATATTCTCGGCCACGCTCATGTGGGGCACACAGGCGTTGCGCAGAGGTTCTTCGGGCAAGACAAACACCTGGTGGCGGGCCATTTCGGCGCGGGTGGCTCCATAGGGATCCCCGTTCACAAGGATCTGCCCCCCGGTGGCGGGACGCTGTCCTGCCAAGACTTCTACCAGTTCTCGCTGGCCATTGCCACTTACCCCAGCGATGCCGACAATCTCGCCGCTGTGAACCACCAGATCAATGCCCCCCACCGCCTCCAGTCCGTTGTCTTTGTTGGCCTGGATCCCTTGGATTTGCAGCACGGGAGCGGGTTCGTGGCCATCATGCTTGAGCACAGGTGTGGGTTCTTTGCGTTCCCCCAACATCATGGCGGCCATATCGGGTACCGTTAGCTCTTTGACTAAGCCAGACCCGGCAAATTGTCCCTTGCGGAGAACCGTCACTTCGTCACAAAAGGTCATCACTTCTCGAAACTTGTGACTGATCATCAGCACGCTGAGATGTCCGGCAGAAACCTCATCTCGCAGCAAGCCCAAAATCTCATTCGCCTCTGAGGGGGTTAGCACAGAGGTGGGTTCATCCAAGATTAGGATCCGGTTTTCCAGATAGAGCTGTTTGATGATCTCCAGTTTTTGCTTCTGGCCCGCCGCCAATTGAGCCACAGGGATATTGAGAGGAATCTGAAACGGGGCTGATTGCATGAAGGCTTCCAGCTTTTCTTGCTCCACTTTCCAGTTGATCACGCTGGGACTCTCAAAGCTGGACAGGATCAGATTCTCCGCCACCGTCATGGCAGGCACGGAGGTGAAATGTTGATAGACCATGCCAATGCCGTACTTGTGGGCATCGCGGGGACTATGAATTTGGCTCAGTTTTTGGTCAATTTTGACCTCGCCCTTGGTGGGGGCATAGAAGCCCATCACACATTTGACCAGGGTGCTTTTGCCCGCGCCATTTTCTCCCAACAAGGCATGAAAGGATCCCGGTTTCAGATGGAGTGAAACCTGATCTAGGGCAATCAGGGATCCAAAATGTTTGGACATCTCGATCACCTGAAGATCAGGAGGGTTGACTAATTTGATTTTAGGTTCAGCAAGGGTAGCAACCATGATCGTGTCCTTTGAGTGTGATCAGAAAGATGAATGTGATGAGAAAAAGACTGAAACAGGAATGATCAAAGGGGCAAGATTATCAATCTCTACAACCCTTGGATGACATCTAAAAGAGCCTCAGAAGTGGCAACAGCCCCAAATACGCCCCCTTGCATCTGAATCATCTTCAATGCGGCCAGATGATTTCCGTAGTCTGTAGCACCAGTGCAGTCTGATAGCAACAAACATTCATAGCCCCGGTCATTGGCATCTCGCATGGTGGTGTGGACACAGACATCGGTGGTGATCCCCGTCAAAATCAAATTACGGATGTGGTTACGGCTCAAAATCAAGTCCAAATCGGTAGCATAAAAGGATCCCTTGCCTGGTTTATCAATGATCACTTCTCCGGTCACAGGGGCCAGTTCGGGAATGATCTCCCAACCCGGCTCCCCCCGTGTCAAAATGCGTCCACAAGGGCCGGGATCCCCGATACCTGCGCCAATCTGTTGACTGCGCCAGCGTTTGTTCTCTGGCAAATCTGACAAATCGGGGCGATGGCCTTCGCGGGTATGAATGATACAAAAGCCTTGGGATCGCATCACCCCCAACAGTCGTTTGATTGGCTCAATGGGAGCACGGGTCAGGGCGAGGTCGTAGCCCATTTTGTCCACATAGCCGCCAATCCCACAAAAATCTGTCTGCATATCGATGATGATCAAGGCCGTATTGGCAGGCCGCAAATCGCCATCAAAAGGCCAGGGGTAAGGCTCAGATTGAAGATAGGATCCCATAGTTCTCAACTATCCACGATTAGTCAGGCTATTTCAGCAAGGTCTCTAGAGTCGATCCAGACATGAGGCTTTGGCAATGCTTCGCCATTTTGTTGAGCAGACTCTATTAAAAGCTCTAAGACCTCTTGTGCATTTCTCATGGCTTCATCATAGGTTTCGCCATGAGTGCAAGGCTGCATTAGATCCTTGAAATCAGGTAGTCTGACGACAAAACATTCGTCCTCATTAGACCATTGAATCGAGATACTATATTTAAATTTATTGACGTTGGTCATCATCTTTCTCCTGATTTGATTGCTGATCAGTCTGCCTTTTGGTCTCTTCCAGGATTTGCAGGGCATCTTTGACTTGTGACTCTAGATAAGGTTTGGCATCATTGCCATCGTTACCAGGAATGACTAACTTTTTAGATAGAAGTACATGACTCCATTTGGTGTGACTTCCTTTGGCGGGTTCGTAGGTAAACCCTGCCTTGCGTAACATCTGTTTTAGCTCACGAATCTTCTTTGGCATAAAATGTTTTCCCTCTACCCAATAGCAACCTCCCGAGCCAGGGATCCCTCGTACTCGCGAGTGGGTGGGGCAAAGCCACAAGAGGTGCCATCGGTATGAATGACCTGATCTTCCCAGGGCAGGCGATAATTTCCCTGCACCATATCTTGCATGTAAGTATAGGGACAATCTTGGGCTCCGCCTTTGACCGCCACATAACCGCGATGGCCAAATTGGTAGATGTTATTCTCCACACCCCAATGAATGCGGGCTTCTCGCACGAGATCGGGGCGAACTTCGGCGGTGATGATCTCGTTGGGACGATGGGATCCCATGACCAGCGGGGTGCCATCAAAGTTGCAGATCATCCCTTCCCCCATCGAGTCAAAGCTGCCATCGGATCCACACATACACACGGATGCTGTCACCATTAGATTGCAAAAGGCATTGGCCTGATTGGTGATCTGCCAACTGTGGCGAATGGGAGCCGTGTAGCCCGCCGTGCGCAGCATGATTTCGGCTCCTTTGTAGGCAGATTCCCGCGCCATCTCAGGAAACATGCCGTCATGACAGATGATCAGGGCAATTTTGGATCCGTTGGGGCCATCACACACCGGGATCCCTAGGTTGCCCGGTTCCCACGGTTCCACCGGGATCCAGGGATGTAGTTTGCGGTAGTAGAGTTGCAGATTGCCCTGGTTATCGAGAATAATGCCGCTGTTGTAGGGATTGCCGTGGGGGTTGTACTCCATGATCGAGAAGCAACCCCAGATGTTGTGCTCCTGGCAGGCATTGCTGAAGGCGGCGACCTCGGGGCCATCCAGCTTGCACATAATGGCCGGATTGGTGTCCATCGACAGCCCGTGCAGAGAATACTCGGGAAACACCACCAGATCCATGCTGGGCAGGTTGCGGCGAGCTTTGCCAACCATGTCCACGATGACTTGGGTTTGTGCCGCCACATCATCTGGGGTGACCACCACAGGCAATTGGGATTGCACCAGGCCCAAAACAACGCCATTGGGGGTTTTGTTCAGTCCACCGAGTCCGCTCATGAACAGGATCCTTTTGGATGAAATTTGCAGTGTGTGCCGATAGAAGGGGCATATCGCTAGATGGCTGATCGAATCGATTTGAGAACTTGTAAAAGCGTTTGACTAGATTTAGGATGTGTCAGTTTGAGTGGGGGTAATTGCTGGTAAATAGGCGGAGAGCTTTGCTTAATCAAATAAAATTGGTAGTCTTCGCCATTGGTTGCAAGCCCCCAAACGTAATCTTGATCTTCAATACCTTTGTAGGCATAGGCCAAAAGTTGTGCCGTAGCCAGTCTTGTCGCCCCAAACCCCGATTTGGTCTCAACCACCAGGATCCAAAAAGAAGTGTCTTGGTTTCGCCTGACAGCCAGAAGATCCATACGGCCTTTAATCGCTACCCCTTCATCGTCGACCTCAATATTGATATCTGCGATGTTTTCTTCCAGGGTGATTTTGATATCCCCCGAGAGGAATCCAGCTAGCTTGAGCAAGGGAGATATGAACAAGAACTTAACTTGACCTTCATTTAAGGTTCTATCGGCTTGATAGCTAAAGTAGAGTTCTTGTAAGCTCGTTAGCTCCTGGATTTCAGTGCCCGATAATGCCTCCAAATCTAGTGTGTCTTCAAACTCTAGAGAATCCCCTCGGCATAACCCGAGCAACTGATGCACATCGGCCATTGTCAGATTATTAGCGGGTAACGTTTGAACGGTGGTCATGGCGGGATCCCTTCTCTGCTCTGCTTCGACTATAGCCAGCCCGCTACTTGCCGGTGCCCAAAGCCCCCGGCATCCCCGTCAAGGTTTTCACCGGAGAGCTGGTCAAAATCATGATCCCCAAGGTCAGCACATAGGGGGCCGCATTCCAGAGGTAATAGTTGGACTCTACCCCCACCGATTGCAGAGCTGGGCCAATTGCCTGAGCCCCCCCAAATAGCAGCGCCGCAAACAGACATTGCACGGGATCCCATTTGGCGAAGATCACCAACGCCACCGCCATCAACCCTTGACCACTGGAGATCCGCTCTGTCCAACTGCCGGGGTAATAGAGGGACAGATAAGCCCCGCCAATGCCCGCCAAAAAGCTGCCCGCCATAATCGCACAGGTTCTAACCAGGGGGACGGAGATACCCATCGCCCGTGCTGCATCCGGGTTATCCCCCACCGCCCGCACATACAGTCCCCAGCGAAAACTTTTGAAAAATCGGCGCATGGCATAGGCCAAGAGGATGCCAATGATAAACAGCGGACTAATCTTGAGCGCCGCTTGCAAAGCAGAGATGTTGCTCCATCCCCCCAATTCAATCGCGGGTAGCTGAGGGGCGACGGGCTGAATGAAAGGCTTGCCAAAGTAGAAGGCCAAGCCACTGCCAAAGATGATCATGGCGATGCCCACCGCCACATCATTCACCTTGGGCTGCTGAGATAGATAGGCATGGATCCCTCCCAAGGCCATGCCCGCCAATCCTGCCGCCAACACCCCCAACCACGGAGCCAAGGCGGATCCCACATAAGGCTGGCTGAGGTAAGAGACCGCATAGGCGCTCATCGCCCCCATCAACAGGGTGCCTTCCAACCCAAGATTGATCTTGCCGCTCTTTTCAGTCAGACATTCTCCCAAACTGACAAACAGAAAAGGAGCGCTACCCCGTAAGGTTCCTGCCATCACCGCAAGGGGCACACCCCACCAGCCAATTCCACCGGGTTCCATCGTTTTTACTCCAAAAGATCTGGGGATTGTCTCGAAGATTCAACAGCTGAGATCACTAACAGATTGAGATCAACTTGAGATCCAATAGACAACTTAAAATCAAACAGACAGGGATCACTGTGGTTCGCGGTCTTGGAAGAACTTGTGCTTGCCGTATTGAGATTCGCTGAACAAGATCAGCAGAAAGACAATGCCCTGGAACACCAGCACCGAGGCATCTGGCAGATTATGTCGCCGCTGCAAAATCCCGCCACTGGCCAGGATCCCACCCAACAAGATCGCCATCGGAATGGCCATAAAAGGATTTTGTCGAGCAATAAAGGCCACCAAAATACTGCTGTAGCCGTAGCCCGCATTGAGGGACTCATTGGCCCGCCCATGCACCGCTGCCACTTCCACCATGCCCGCCAATCCCGCACAGGATCCCGCCAAAAAGCAGATGATCAGGCTGAGCTTGGCCACTGCGATCCCGGCCATCTTGGCCACCCGAGGATTGCCCCCAATGGTGCGAACCGCAAAGCCAAAGGTGGTGCGTTGGATCAGCACATAGGCGATCAGGCAGGCGATTAGGCCATAGACCAAACCCAAGTGAATGCGGGTGTCGAACAAGTTGCTCAGCATATTGGCATCCGCAATCGGAAAGCTGGAAGGCTTGTTGAGGCTACTGGGATCCCGCATCGGGCCACCCACCAGATGATTGAGTAGAGCGATGGCAATGTAGTTCATCAACAGGCTGCTGATGGTCTCATTTACCCCACGAAACACCCGCAAGGCTCCCACCGCCATAATCCAGAGACCACCACTCACCAACCCTCCCACCGCCATGCCCGTCACCACCAGCAAGGGGGGCCAAGACTCGATGCCCAGTCCCACCACCACGGCTCCAATGCCGCCGATCACCACCGCCCCCTCATTACCAATCACGATCAGCCCCAATCGAGCGGGCAAGATTGTACACAGCGAGGCCAGCATCAACGGTGAAGCCCGAATCAGGGTGTTTTGAAACGAGTTCCAACTGCCAAAGGCAGCCAAATAGATGGAGTGGTAGACCTCCAGGGGATTGGCTCCTGCCAAGGTGCAGAACAAACCAAAGATCACCAATGAAGCCAGCAAGGCTAGCAAGGGCAACACAATCGGTTCTAAACCCGAACGCCACCGCAGCGGCTCAGCCTGAGAGGAAACAGTGGTGACAGTCATGAGGGTGGCTCCAAGATAAACAGGGGTGTGAAAAAGTTGCACCGGGGGAAAAGAGCGCACTCCGAGTCCCCCGCATCTGGATTGCCTAGACTGATCGGAGGTGAGATGAACTTAAACGGATCCCTGTACCCCCTCCACCAACCAGCCCATCGATTCCAACTCCAGATCCGTCTGGCCATACTCTTCGCCAGCTGCCAAAATCACATTGCCCGCGTTGTCCTTCAGTTCGCCAGAATAGATCACCAGATCGCCCGCCATCAGCTCGGCTTTGGCCGCTTCAGCCACGGCTTGGGTTTCGGCACTGACCGCTGGGCCGTAGGCTGACAGCTTACAGAATCCATCCGCCAGTCCTCCCCGCACCAGGTGGGGGATCTCACCATTCATCAAGGTCTTTCCCGCCTGCATATCTTCCACATAGCGGGTGTAGACGCTCGTCCAATCCCACTCAGCTCCGGTCAAATAGCCGGCAGGAGCCAAGGCGAGCTGGTCGGCATGGTAGCCAGAGCAGTAAATCCCTCGCCGTTCTGCGGTTTCCATCACGATTTTGGGGCTGTCCACATGGCAGGTGATCACGTCAATGCCCTGGTCAGCCATGCTGTTGGCCGCTTCTGCTTCCCGTACTGGCAGCGACCAGTCTCCCGTAAAGATCACCTGAGTGGTGGCCTCATCCCGCACTGACCTCGCCCCCAAGGTGAAGCTATTGATATTGCGAATCACCTGTGGGATCGGTTTGGCGGCAATAAAGCCCAGCTGACCATTGGTACTGGTCAGACCGGCCACAATGCCCGCGATGTATTGGGCCTCGTCGATATACCCGTAATAGCTGCCGACATTCTCCGGATGGGTGCCATCCACATACAGCCCGCCACAATGGAAAAATTGCACATCAGGATATTCGGTGGCTACTTCCAAAATATGGGGATCAAAATAGCCAAAAGAGGTGGGAAACAGGACGTTGGCTCCATCCAAATCGATCATGGCTCGCATCGATTCTTGCACCGACGTGGTCTCTGGCACATTTTCTTCATCAACAGTTTCGACTAAACCGGCAATCCCTTCTTTACCCTCAAAGTGAGCCTGGTTATAGCCAAAGTCATCCCGTGGCCCGACATAGATAAAACCGAGCACCAATTCGCTGCCCTGAGCATTGGCGGTGCCGGTGCGCCATACCTGCGAGGTGAGAGCCAGTGCTCCCAAAGCAGAGGATCCCTGAATCAACTGCCGACGGCTGATTTTTTGGCCACCGAGGGGTTTGATGTTGCGACTCAAAAAAGACATGATATTGTGCTCCAAAAAGGATAGAACGTGTCAAGATTCTGAACTGTATCTGTTGCCAAACTGAGAACTAACTGGAATTGATACCCAGAGAATTGGTTCCCAGATCAGCAGATCTCAGGAAACAGAGCTCAGGGAGCGATCCACCGCCTCAAGCGAGTGGGTATAGGCCCGCCAGCCGCCCCAGGATGTGATCTCTGGTTGCCCCTCACAGAGCCACTGCTCCGCTAGGATCCCAAGGACATCAGAGCCATCGGCTAGTTGGATCCGACCCATACACAGCCCTGCGGGTTCCTGAAGCAAAAGCTGGCTCAGCCCTGCGGCTGGCACCGCCCAGATCTCCAACTCAATCGAGGATCCCCCAGTTGTGACCCGCATCATGCCGGGGTGAATATCATTGATCGACCAGAGCCGATAACAGAAGTCTGTTTTGGCCTCTTTAACGAAGGTGGCCCCCAGCTTCTGCAAATTTGGATTGAGAGCTAACCCTCTCATCAGGGTGCCGTTGACGGCGAGATAAACGCTGCTCACTTGCCACTCCAGTGAATTACTTTTTTCTCCAACACCAGAAAGACTACATTCAGGAAATAGCCTGGGATCCCTGTCAGTAGTATTGAGGGATACACATCTTTAACATTCAGCACCTGTTGGGCATTGATGATATATTTTCTCAATTCCCATTGAGCCTTGGAAATGGGATACAACCCCCGTCCTTCTAGGACGGCTTTTCTTCTTGTAGCCTATCAATCCAGTCCTCTATCATCTGCGTCATGGTTTTCCGCTTGGACGCTGCAACACG
>JBHJNR010000251.1:0-12066 GCA_050330615.1 Cyanophyceae cyanobacterium | reverse complement strand
CGCAGTCTCAAGCAAAAGGCGAAGCGGGCCTCAATGAATCCTGACTATATGCTCTCTGTCCTTGCTGCAGGGTTGGCAACTTAGCACATTTTCTTGATGTTTTTCTTGCGCTTACCCTGTCTGTTGAGGCTCTTAGATTACAACAGAAACAAGCTCCAAAACCCGGATCTCACTATAGCCAATATCGCCAAAAGATGATTGATAAGTTGATAATTCTGCTAACCTGCTTTGCCATAGCTAAAGATATGTAACAGGGCTAAGATCCTTGCTGAGAGCCAGTGTTAAGGTAAGGTTAATCAGAAAGACAAAGGTTGTTGAAGCCTTCTCCACATTCTTCAACCCTTTATCTCTGGCTGATATCCACCAACTGGGAGGCGTTCTTATGACCAAGCTCGTCATTCAAGGCAAAAACATTGATGTGACTGATGCCATTCGAGACTATATCAACGAAAAAATCGAACGAGCCGTCGGACATTTCACACAAATTGCAGACGAGGTGGATATTAGTTTATCAGTAGCCCGTAACCCGCGCATTAGTGCCAGCCAATCGGCGGAGGTCACCCTTTATGCCAATGGCACCGTTATCCGGGCCGAGGAGAGCACGGAAAACATGTACGCCAGCATCGACAAGGTGGCCGACAAACTCAGCCGCCAACTGCGCAAGTTCAAAGAGCGCAACGGCATTAACCGGGCCAAACAGTCTCCCAAGACCTCAGTCGTGGTGGGCCAGCAGCACCCCACGACACCCCCCCGCCTTGACCGTGAGCCAGATCTGCCCAAAGAGGTGATCCGCAATAAGTACTTTGCTATGCCCCCCATGACAGTCGATGACGCCCTACATCAACTGGATGTGATTGATCACGACTTCTATGTCTTTCGCAATAGTGAGACAGGTGAGATCAATGTGATCTATGAACGCAATCATGGGGGCTACGGGGTTATTCAGCCCACCACTTGAGTGTGATCTGATTGTTGGATGAGTACTCCTTGGGGGAGAGCTAGTTACCAGTGGGAAACTTAGACAAG
Source organism: Cyanophyceae cyanobacterium (assembly GCA_050330615.1). Classification (GTDB taxonomy): domain Bacteria; phylum Cyanobacteriota; class Cyanobacteriia; order Thermostichales; family Thermostichaceae; genus JAAUUM01. The sequence continues at coordinate 11,040 of JBHJNR010000251.1, read as the reverse complement.
GGGCTTAAGCCCCTTGTTTGTGGTTGGTCGTATTTTGCAGCTGGTTATCGAGGACTAGGGATCCCTGTCTGGGGACAACACGCTGAGGACAATGACCCTTTTGGGCTGTTTCGGTCACCTTTGTCGTCGAGCTCTATCTTGTGGCTATCTTGTGGCTAAAAACTGACGGACAGTTTCACAATCGACTGAGATCTGGTGCCGTAGCTGATCCAACGAGCCAAATCGCTGCTCTGGCCGGACAAAATGGTTCAGATCCACCCCAATCACCTGATCATAGAGATCCCCCTGCCAATCCAGCACATGCACCTCCAGCTGACGCCGGGATCCATCCACCGTAGGCCGCACCCCTAGATTCATCACGCCCATTAAGGGGCGGGCGAGGGGATCCGGCGAGAGATGTACCCACACCCCATAGACCCCATCACGGGGCAAAAACTTATCACTGGGTAGCGCCAAATTAGCGGTGGGAAAGCCCAACTGCCGCCCCCGTTGATCCCCCTGAATCACTTGCCCTTGCAGTCGATAGGGACGCCCCAACAGCAACTGAGCCAACCCAGGATCCCCGGTGCTGAGGGCTGAGCGAATCCGGGAGCTGCTGACCCGTTCTCCTTGAATTTCGGCCTTGGGCACCACATGGATGTCAATCCCTTGTTCAATGGCCCAGTCTTTGAGCTGGCTCACCTCACCCGTCCTGCCAGATCCAAAGCGAAAATCCCAACCGACGCTGATGCGTGTAACCCCCAGTCTTTGCTGCAAGATCTGCTGGATAAATTGCTGAGGGCTGAGGCGGGCAAACTCTGGTGTAAAGGGAAGCTGCACCACCTGCTCAAATCCCAGATTGGCTAACAAGGCTTGTTTCTCTTCCGGAGGGGTGAGGCAGAGGCGAGGTTGTCCCGTAAAGACTTCTTGGGGGTGAGGATAAAAAGTCAGGACTGTCTTCAGAGGTGAGCCAGACTGCTTCCCCACGGATGGGTTGGATTGAGACAAGATGGGATCGAGCACCTGTTGGTGGCCCTGATGAATCCCGTCAAAATTGCCGATGGCCAGGGCAGTCGGCTGTCGGGCTTGGTCTAAGTTGAGGGCGATATGCACCAACGAGTCTCCTTGAGGGCTTTTAGTGCCATAGCCAGAGCAGCATCGCCACCCCGCTGACCGCCGCCATGATGCCAAAAGTACGATGTAACCGCTGCAAAATGGGCTTAATCTGGTGATCGACGATCAGGGTATGCTGTACCATTTCTTCGGGAGATTTGGGACAGGTGGCCCCGTCATACCAGCCGCTTTCTTCGTAGAGCACTTCTGGCTCCACCAGTCGCCGCTGAACATACCGCCAACCCAGATAGAGCCGCAGTAATACTAAGCCCAAGATGCCATTGCATCCCACTGTCGCCACCCCCAGCCAGGCCACGGGATCCCGCCCTGGAGAAAAGCTACCCGCCGCAATCGGCCCCACCAGCACCAGTGCCCCTAACCAGACCCCCAAGATCCCTTTCAGATAGGCCGGCAAAGACAAGGCTGGCCATCGGGAAAAGAAAGACTGGCTCAACTCCTCATATTGAAAGAGGGGTTGCTGCTCCTCGGGCACGGTGATAGTAGAGGGTGGCGGTGCGGACATGGTGGCGGTGAGGTTCCAATATTTCTTAATAATAGTAGCGTTCTCCCACTTCTGAGGACGGGATCCTGCCCTAACGCAATGGGGACGGGTCCATCTTTGGTAGCCATAATGACCCGGCGGGATTCAATGGCCAATCCATCCTCCAGCACCGCTGCCGTTACCAATGGCACCCCCAGCAGAGTCAATTTGGATCCCCTCCATCCACGAGTTGGGCAGCATCAAGACGAACTGGGATCCCTGCGATGGACAATTCACCAGCAAAAAGCCCCAGCCTTTCAGCAGGAGGGGCTGAAACCGCTAGGGCAAATTGGCACACTTGAGCAGAAATGAGAAGAGAATAAACAACGGATCTTGAACAGAAGGCAGACCAGAGGAGTCTGGGTTAGTAAGCCAGACCCATACTGCGGGTGGTTTCGGGGCCAAGATAAACACGGATGCTCAAAAAGTCGGTCGGGCAGGCGGTTTCGCAACGCTTACAGCCCACGCAATCTTCGGTTCGGGGAGATGCAGCCACCATTCCCGCTTTATTCATCCCTTGCCAGGGAACCATTTCCAACACATCGGTGGGGCAGGCGCGGACACACTGGGTGCAGCCAATGCAGGTGTCGTAAATCTTGACGGTGTGAGCCATCGGTAAACTCCAGCTTGTAAAACGCTTTTTTCTTACTATGCAGAAAGTGCCCAGGGTCAACAAACTTTCCCTACTCGCGCCCGTCGTCAACACTAAAGATGGAAGGATGACCAGCCCCAAGAGCAGATAGGCTCCTAAGCAAACAATCCCCACCGTGCTGTCTGAGAGCAGCGATGCAACACTTGTGCCTTTCAGTTTACGGTAGGGCTATGTAGCCACCTTAGGTTGGCAGACAAAGTTTAAGGAAATTAACACTGTAGTCAGCAGCTCCCCACCGGCTCGTTCCAAGATTAGCTGGGGTTGGTGGTCAAGGGAGCATGAACCTGAAGCCAAGTGGCCAGCATCCCATCGCCAAGATCTCGAAGATTCATCCGATCATTTCAACTGAGACCATCGGGATCCTCTAAGCGAAAATAGGCTTCATCCTCCACCAAAGAAGCCTCCTGGAGCTCTGTGGTAGCAACCTGCCAGGATTCTTGATAAAGATAGGCCATGTCGAGGCTTTCTAACGTGGCTCGGATGTAGGTTCGCACCGGCTTGTCCCCTAACTGCTGAGCCAGTAGATCTAGATCTAGGCTGGGATCCCAGCCAAAAGCGATGCCGTGCAGAGTGATGATCTCAGTGAGTAATGTCTTCTGAGCTTGCGGAAGCAGTGGCTTGAGCACGGGGCAGTGGGGATCGATGGCCTGCGTGAAAAATGTTTTCATCTCTTGAGCGATCTCCTGGGATCCCAGTTTCTCAAGGGCCAAATCGGGGATAGCCACAGAGTCACTCAAGGTGCGGGTATTGGTGGTGCCCCGATACCACAGATCAGTCCGTAGACCTGATGCCACCACCCCGATGGTGTAGAGAGGAAAGCTGTTGGGCTGAAGGGATGACCAGTTCAGCAGCCATTGCAGATTGCGGTAGGCTTTGAGGCGACTGACCTTGCCCAAGCGACCGATCAGCTCCACCTCATCGATCAGCAATACCCAGCCTTTATAGCCAAAGGTTTTGAGGGCATCCGCCATGACACCAAAGTAGGCTGCGCCATCCTCCGAGACTTTAAAGGTGCGCTCAAAGCGAGGCATCACACCGTCTCGATTGGCCCGATGGATGCGGCGCAAATCTGTCAAGGTCAGCCGGGATCCCACCAAATCCCCATAAAGCAGATCTTGATCCTCGCCGCTGGCGTAGAGCAAGTTTTCGAGCACAAACGCGGGCAGGGGATGCTGATAACGATCCAGCCGATCCATGATCGATGACTGGATCCCTTGCGGTGATTTGCGACTGAGCAGGGCTGCTAAGCCACTGGCCGAATCGGGGAGCCGAATGAGAGGGGCCACCCGCCCATAAAAATTGAACAGCTGATGACAGGATACTTCCCGGCTGAGGGCGACCCGGCTGACCGCAAAGCCCCGATCTAAGGCCAGATGTTCCAATGCCGTTAGGGCATGGGTTTTGCCTTGACCATAGGATCCCCAAATCAGTCGCCCGCGAGGATGATGGCCAGCCTCCAGTTGGGCTAAGTCCTGTTCAATCAGGCGGGTCAGCTCAGGGCGGAGATCGGGCAATTGGCGGGTGGATAGACGCGTTGGGATCCCAGCTCGGAGAGATTCCACGACACTGATGGCCTGCTGCTGGGCCAGATCGAGATTGGCCTCTTGACTCAGTTGATTATTTTGGTGACTAATCTGGGGAGGGATAGCTGTATTCATCCTGCCTCCAACGTGCTCAAGGCAGCTTCAATGACATGGGCGCGGAGGGCACTGTGGTCTGACAAATCGGGCTTGGGATGATGATGCACGGTCAGCCCCACCTGTTGAAAGACCTGGCGCAAATGGGATCCCACCACCTGAGGAAAGTCCTTACCCTGAGCCACCAAATGGAGGTCAGCATCGACACTATCCGCAAAGGAATTGAAGCGATGGTGCGGCACTAAGCCTGTTTGCAGTCGCATCCATAGGGCCTCGTAGCTGATCAGCCCTCGCTTATCATCCTCAAGCACAATCCGGTGGCCCGAGAGCAACAGTAAAAAGTGATTCAGCAATTCACCATCATCAATGAGTTGACGAAACAGTTCGCAGATATCTTTACAGGCGGCGGGGCTGTAGCGATGTCGACCAGAGTCAGGGTTGCGCTCTGTCATCACCTCCAAGTCATCAATGGCTACCACCAAGCCCGTAAACCCCACATCAGTCAACAATCGGATCAGGGTATTGAGCCAGCTGCGGGCATTGATCTTTTGTAATCGCTCAAATAAGGAAGTGGCTTTCCGTTGATAGGGTTCTAGTTTCTCTCCCATCAGCCAGCGGATGGCGACGTCTGGCTGAGTAGCATTGATCAAGTGGGCTTCAGTAACCCGATGCACAAAGGTCAGAAATGACGGACTTAGATCGAGGTCTCGGAAACAATGCCCTGTAGCCCGCCTGATCTCCTGAATGGCCAGATCTCGGGTCAAGCCCTGATCCTCCATCAAAATACCCACCAAATAATCCTGGGGATCCCACTGACCATAGCCGAGTTTGGCGGCTACTTTGCGACATAACCCCTGTTCAAGCTGTTTAAGATCCAGTTGTCGAAGAATAGCGCGATAGAGATTGGGCAGATCGTTGAGGCGATAGTCTCGGGCCGAGAGAAAGACCGTGGCATAGCCCAGATTGCGGGCATCCCCCAACAGCATTTTGGCCAAATGAGTTTTGCCGGTGCCCTCTCCCCCCATGATCAGCTTGACTTTGCTACCACCAGTGGCAATGTAGCGACGGAGGTAGTGATCGCGCATCCTATCCAGCCACAAAGCCCGACCGAGGGTCATCTGCGACAGGATCTGGATTGATACCGGCGGCTGGCCATCCATCAAGTGCTGTAGATCCTCATCCTGAAGCATCCGTCGCCTCCTGGGTTAACCCTTCGACTATGAGATCTTCAGAAGCATGCTGATCGGTGTCCTGAACATCCAGATCATGAATGCTCAGATCGCTAACACGACTTTCTTGGCCTTGGCTATTGACCAGTAACAGCCCAGATCCCTGATTGCGAGTGGGTACCAGCTCAAATCGATGCCCGTCCAAGGAGATATCCACCTGTTCCCGCAGGCGGGCTAGGTCGAAAGTAAACAGAGCTTCGGGATACTCTTGGCGGGATGTGTGACGGAGGGTGAGGAGGTGATAGATCTCCTTGAGCGGCACTGGATGGCCCCAAGTCACGGTTGATTGCCCCAAGGTCAATCGGTTCAGGGTCTGATAAGCCACCATTAATTCTCGACAAAACCGTTCCGACTTAAATGCACTACGAACAGTTCGTTGATAGAGCTGGCTTACCCATTGACTGAGGGCTTCAGGAGCCAGACTGCGGCTCTGCTCGGCTTTGCGTCCCATTGCTAAACGGGCATAGCCCTGCTCCACATTGAGGGTGAGCTTAAAGGGGGGAAAGTCATAGACCGGAAAACTACCTCGAATCGGGATCCCAGTCTTGTGAAGAGCAGATTCAATGGCGAGGGGATAGCGGTCTGATCGAATCAACTCTTGAGTGGCGGTGACGATGGCTGTCAGATCCTGGTGCTGCTCGGGCCAGCGCTCTGACAACTGTTGCAATTCCGTACCTAAAGTCTCGATTCCAAGGCTGAAAGTTTTGGCATCCCAGCCTTTGTGAGCCTTTTGGACATGCACCCAGGTCTTGTGCAGTCGCTTGAGGCGGATCCCCATCTCAGGGGACAAGTCAGGCGGTGTGTCTAGCTCAGATGGGCTCACGTCAGATGGGCTCATGTGGGTCTGATAGTTGCTTTTTAACCAGTGTAACCATTGAGCTGGCGATCGAGAGAGAGCACAAGATCGCTATCGAGAGGGATCCCTGCGCATCCTGGCCTTCTCAGCCCCTAATCGAACCATCGCTTGCCAGCATTTTCACTTGGTTAGTTGTACTTAGCCGCCGGGAAGAAAAATTTCTTCGTTAGTCCGTAAGATTTCCCCCTCATTTCACTTTCGACGCCATAATATAGTGATGTAGACACCAACGAGACCGAGGAAATACGGATGAATACTGCGCTAGACCCGAACATGGAGTATTGCGCCTATCAGATGGCAGTTTTGTTGAGCGAGTATCTCGACGTTGGAGAACTGCAGAAGTTCTCGCTAGCTTGGGCCGGACAGCCGACCCTAACCACCGAATTGTTGCCCTCAGCCTCCAACTGACGGGATCCCTGTTCTATCTCTGGCAGTGCTGTTACCTTTATGACTGTCATCACCTCTATCAGAGAGCTGTGATCACCTGACAAAGGTTACAAATGAGATACTCCTTGATCTACCCAATGACTCAAGACCGTGACGATGGGCGGGCCTGACTGACCTGCTGACAGAAGCGAGCAAACGCCGCCGCCGGATTAGCAGACTGGGTAATGGGTCGCCCAATCACCAACACATCGGATCCCATCTGAATCGCCTGGGCTGGGGATAAAACTCGACTTTGATCACCCCTCTGATCCAGCTCGGGATCCCGAATTCCTGGGGTAACCAGGAGAAAATCGGAACCACAGACCTGTCGTAGCGCCGACACCTCCTGCCCCGAGCAAACCGCCCCAGGGATCCCACAGCTCTGGGCCAGCTGGGCCAGATGCACCGCATGATCGATCACAGGATCAGCAATATGAAGCTGATCTCGTACTTGATCTGGCGATAGGCTAGTTAATAGTGTCACGGCCAAGAGCTGGCACCCACTACCCTGCACTGCTGTGGCTGATGTTTTGAGCATCTCGGATCCCCCACTGGCATGGAGAGTGAGCAAATCTACCCCATAGCCAGCAATGGTGCCGCAAGCATGGGCCACTACGCTGGGGATATCGTGCAGCTTCAGATCTAAGAAGACCCTTTTGTGGCGGGCTTTGAGGGCGTGGATCACCTCAGGGCCTGTGACAGTAAAAAGATGAGGGCCAACCTTCCATCCAGTCACCTGCGGCAAGCCATCCACCAGAGCCAATGCTGCCTCTAAGCTGTCCACATCAAGGGCCACATAGATGGAGTTCGCGGCATGGATATCGGATGGGCGAGTCAGGATTTCTGGAGGCATGGTGGGGGATATCAGTGAAAAGGGCAGTCAAAGGCTCTAGAACTCATCCTACAGGGGCCGGTTGATCTCTCGCAGGGTGCTCTTCCAAATAGAGATCACAAGACTCAAGCCCGCAAAAAGCAAGGCCATACTCATTAAGCCTGCAAAGACACAGCGGGAAGATTAATAAGGAGTTGACCAAACGTATAACGGGGAGTTTTTGCCTCCACTTGAATCCCGAGAGGCCGACCAGATGCCTACTTTTGGTTCTCAGAATGCCTGACTCTAGGGCTCATTATCCCTATCCTGTCGGGCTACCGGGATCCTTTGGTACGCAGAAATAGGGCCTACAGACTAAAATGACAGATGACCCTGAAGGAGCAGGCATGCTCGGTTTTTTGATCATCCTCATTTTTGTGGCAGCGGGATCGGGCCTAGGCTATTACGGTCTGGATTTTTTGCCCACCGCTGTGGTGCAAGGAGCCAATATCGAAGGGGCTCGTTTCGTCACCGGAGGCTTTGGGTTGCTGGTGGGACTGGCCGTGGGATCCCTGGTGCGCTGGGGGGTGCGGCGATTTGAAGCCAATGTGCGCGCCCTGCCACCCGATCAGTTGGTCACCCGGTCGATAGCCTTGGTCTTGGCTTTGATCTTGGCCAATCTCGCGATGGTGCCCGTCTATTTGTTGCCCCTTCCTGCTGAAATTGACTTCATTGAGCCTTTGGCCTCGGTGTTCTTCAGTCTGGCCTTTGCCTATGTGGCGGTGAGCTTAGTGGATTCCCAGGGATCCGCTCTGATTCGACTGTTTAACCCCAACTATGCGCTCCAGGCGGCACTGTTGGCAGAGGGCAGCGTCAACCCCGCCACCGCCAAAGTCCTGGATACCAGCTCCCTGATCGATGGCCGTTTGGTGCATCTGATCGAGACAGGTTTCCTGGAGGGAACTTTGGTGGTGCCTCGCTTTGTCTTGGCCGAATTGCAGACTATTGCGGACAAAGCCGATCCGCAAAAACGGGAACGGGGTCGCCGAGGACTGGAACTACTGCAAGAGCTGCGGGCCAAATTCCCGGATCGATTTGTGATCCATGAGACGGATTTCAAAGAGATTGACACCGTCGATGACAAGCTGGTGCGCTTGACTCAAATGGTGGGCGGGATGCTGGTTACCACCGACTACAACCTCAAGCAGGTGGCAGCAGTGCTAGAGGTCTCGGTGCTCAATGTCAATGAGCTGGCAGAATCCTTACGACCGATCTTCATTGCTGGCGATACGTTTGAGATCAAGATCACCCGCGAGGGCAAAGAACCTGGGCAAGGAGTCGGCTACCTGGAGGATGGCACCATGGTGGTGGTGGAGGATGGCATCCGGGCTATGGGCAAGCGCCGGGCTGTGGTGGTAACCAGCTCGATCCAGACGGCAGCAGGTCGGATGATCTTTGCCCGGATCGAAAGCCCTGCCCCTGTAAAAGCTTAAGCAGCCTCATCCCCCTCTATGCTGGGTCAACCAAGAACATCCTCTAGTTCCACCTCTTCGTCACGCTGGCAGCCTCTTGATCAGTGGGTGGCGGCAGTCAGCCTTGTCTGCATTGTGATCTTAGGGATCCTACTGATTAATCGCTATCTCACCCCACCTCAGGTGCGAGACTTCAACTGGCAACAGCAGCGGGTTACCGCCCAAGATCAGCGGCTAGTCTTACGCTTCAACCGGATTATGGATGGCGATAGCATTGCCGAACGATTACAGATCGATCCTCCCCTCACCGGCATTAGCCGCACCCTAGGCCAACGTTGGATCTATACCCTCAGCCAGCCCGCTCAATATGGGCAGGTCTATCAACTCAGCCTCACCGGGGCCATCGATAGTCAAGGGGATCCCATGACGGCTCCTTTTGTGGGAGAGTTTCGCACTCCCGATCGCCAAATTGTCACCATTGGCCTAGAGGGATCCGAGCGAGGGCGGCTGGTACTGGTCAACTTGGAGGTGGGATCCCGTTTCCCAGTATCGCCGGAGGGGTTACGGGTCACCCAATTTGCCCCCAGCCAAGATGGACAGGGCATCTACTTCTTTGGCACCTCCGGTACCCCCCAAGATCAAGATCTTTACTACCTCCGTCTCAGTACCCAGACCACTGACCGCTTGCTCGACCATGAAGGCTACCAAAATCTCCGCTTTCGCCTCGCGCCTGGAGGTGATCTGGTGGTGGCAGAGCGTTTTCAGGTGCGTGGATCTGCCCAGACAGGAGTCCAACTCTGGGTCAAACCCAGTGGCGGCTCCCGGTTTCGCCGCTTAGATCTGGACACCAGTGTGGCCGGAGATTTTGTCATCACACCTGACGAAAAAAGCCTCTTGATGGCTCAAGGACAAGGAATCGCGGTGGTGCCCCTCAGTCGTGATGCTGTCACCGATACGTTTCTGGCTCAGTATGGACAAGCCTTAGCCATTCGCCCCGATGGCACTCAGGCGGCCATGGTGCAGTTCAATTCCGACTTTAGCCGCAGCATTTGGGTGGTCAGCCATCTGGGCAACCAGGCGGAGGTATTGACGGTGGAGGGATCCGTCTTATCGAGCGAATTCTCTGCTGCTGATACCGTGGTGTTTGTGCTGGTCACCGAGTTGGATCCTGAGGATTTCTCAGAGTCTCCAGTCTTAATGGCCCTCAACTGGCGCACGGGTGAGCAGATCCCTGTGGTCAGGGCAGAGTTTCCCACCGAAATTGATTTTGCGGTCTCGCCGGATGGCCGTACCCTGATCTACAGCCTGATGCAGCCCTTTGCCGGGATCCCCCCTGCTGGCACCCCTGTCAGTGCCACGGGCCAGAGCATCTCAACAGCCCAGCTATGGCAACTCGATTTGACCACTATCCGGGATTGGGCCGAGCATCCACCTACTCCAGTCCCCCTGCAAATTGCCGGGGTAGGCGTTGCTTGGATCCCATAGGATTTTACGATTGCTGATCACGGTGCTGAATCTGCTCGATCTGCTCAGGAGATAGTCCAGTAGCAGTTGCAACTTGGTCGAGATCCATGCCCATTCGCAAGAGATTTTGGGCAACCTGCAGGATCCCTTCTTGGATCCCTTCTTGTTTGCCTTCAGAGCGGGTTTGTTCTTTCCACTCTAAGTAGGCTGGGGATAGGTTCATCGGTTTTCTCCGAGAGACCCCACGCAAGAACGGCCTTTGGCCTACAGCGCAGCGGCGTGGGGAGGAATAGGAGGCTGGGCGATGGGGTACCGCTGCGCGGAAGCAAGCAACAATACCCCGGAGTCCAGCAATACAATAGACATCACATTAGTTGCGCTATAATGTGAAGCATGACTGAACGGGCTTACCGTTACAGCTTTTACCCGACTGCTGAGCAGGAAACCTTGCTCCGTAGAACATTGGGCTGTGTGCGGTTGGTGATCAACAAAGCCCTGGCCTTGCGGACTGAAGCTTGGTACGAACGCCAAGAACGGGTGGACTATGTTCAGACTTCGGCGGCTCTGACCCAGTGGAAAAAGCAAGAGGACTTGCAGTTTCTCAATGAAGTCAGTTGTGTGCCCTTGCAGCAGGGATTGCGGCATCTGCAAAAGGGGTTCTCCAACTTCTTTGCCGGACGCACACGCTATCCGCGCTTCAAGAAGAAGCACAACGGCGGCAGCGCAGAGTTCACCAGATCGGCGTTCAAGTTCCGAGACGGTCAACTCTATTTGGCCAAGTGTGAACAACCCTTGCCGATTGTCTGGAGCCGTGCCTTGCCGAAAGGCGTGGATCCCTCCACGGTGACGGTGAAGCTGGA
>JBHJNR010000250.1:0-7714 GCA_050330615.1 Cyanophyceae cyanobacterium | reverse complement strand
CCCAAGGGATCCCGAATGCGATTGGTGATCGAAAACTATTGGCGAGAGGCTCATCTTAGAGCAGGCTATGAACTGCTGTATACTCCTCACCTAGCGAACCTAGAACTCTGGAAGACTTCTGGGCATTTTGATTTTTATCGGGACAGTATGTTTGAGGCGATGTCAGTAGAACATCAGCAGTATCAGCTCAGACCGATGAACTGCCCTTTCCATGTATTGACCTATCAACGGGGATTACATTCTTATCGGGAACTGCCCATCCGATATGCAGAGCTTGGGACTGTTTATCGTTACGAACGTTCAGGGACACTACATGGGCTGATGAGGGTGAGAGGATTCACTCAAGATGATGCTCATATTTTTTGTTGTCCTGACCAGGTCAAAGACGAAATTCTAGGAGTTTTAAACCTGACAGAACAGACTCTATCCAACTTTGGGTTTCAGGACTATGAGATCAATCTCTCCACTCGTCCAACTCAATCTGTTGGATCCGAAGCAGTCTGGGACTTGGCAACTGAAGCTCTGAAAGCTGCCCTGGATGCCAAAGGATGGATCTATCAGGTAGATGAAGGAGGTGGAGCTTTTTACGGGCCCAAGATTGATTTAAAAATCAGAGATGCAATTGGCAGATTATGGCAATGTTCAACGATTCAGGTAGATTTTAATTTGCCAGAACGCTTTGGCCTGAGCTACGTTGCTCAAGACGGATCCCGACAAGTTCCTATCATGATTCATCGGGCAATTTTTGGATCTTTGGAGAGATTTTTTGGGGTGCTGATCGAAAACTATGCTGGAGATTTTCCTCTGTGGCTATCCCCTGTCCAAATGCGGTTGTGTCCGGTTACTCAAGCACAACAGGAATACGCTGAGCAAATCGCTCATCTGTTTCAGGAGGTCGGCTATCGAGTTGATACAGATCGTAGCGGCGAACGCTTAGGCAAACAAATTCGTAACGCAGACCTGGAAAGGATCCCAGTCATAGTAGTTGTTGGTAAACAAGAGATGCAAAATCAGACACTTAGCGTCAGAACTCGGGGGCAGGGAGACTTAGGATCCCTGACTGTAAAGCAAGTGAAAGAACTACTTTGGAAGGCGATTCAGTCTCGCGTTGTCCTGTAGCAAATCAATTTGATAAGGGATCCGAACATGAATAACACATTTAACTTTCCTGCACAAGGTCTTCCGATCACCATCATTACGGGCTTTTTGGGTAGTGGGAAAACCACACTATTAAATCATATTCTCAGCAATCGACAAGACTTAAAAGTGGGAGTATTAGTCAATGAATTTGGAGATATCGACATTGATAGTCAGTTATTGATTTCGGTTGACACTGATATGGTTGAACTGAGTAATGGCTGTATCTGCTGTACTATTAACGATGACTTGGTGGATGCTGTGCATCGAATCATGTCGCGGGATCAAAAGGTTGATTGTCTGGTGGTAGAGACTACCGGTGTGGCGGATCCGCTGCCAATAATCCTCACATTTTTGAGTTCAGATCTTAAAGATTTGACCTATATTGATTCAGTCATCACCTTAGTCGATTCTGAGACTTTCTCGCCAGATCACTTTCATAGTCAGGCTGCCTTTAGTCAAATTCATAATACAGACCTGATTTTGCTCAATAAGACCGACTTGGTCACTCCTCAAAAACTCAAAGCCTTGGAAGAATATTGCTTCGGGGTGAACCCTGATGCCCATATTCTGCTATGTCAGGAGGCTCAGATTCCTCTACCCTTAATCTTTGATATGGGTAAAACATTCTCTCACTCCTATTTTCATCAAGAGGGATCCCAACCTGAGCATACTCATGACCATGATCACGATGAGCATGACCATCATCACTCAGATCATTTGGCCAATGATGGCTTTATTTCGGTCGGATTCCAAAGTCAGCATCCTTTCAGCCTAGAAGCCTTTCAACAGTTTCTCAATGAGTTGCCTCATCAAGTGTTTCGAGCCAAAGGACTGCTTTGGTTTGCTGATACTGATCAACGCTATATCTTTCAGCTATCTGGCAGTCGATTTAATCTGGATGTAGATCCAAAAATGCGACCTGACTCGAACCAGATGGTACTAATTGGACGGGAGTTGGATCCTGTTCAGATCCAGACTAGGCTTTCGGCTTGTTTAGCAGCTTAGTTCATTCAATTTTGCTTCTTTTCTTGAATTTGGAGACCACCATGCCTTTTGATGATGAATACTTGCAATCTGATGCTGAAATTGAAAATCAACCGACCTTGGTTGTACCTGATAACCTCAAGATGCAAACTGAGCAGAAGCCTTTGGTTTCTGATGAGGTGATGCAGGAGGCAGTGAGAACTTTACTGATAGGACTCGGAGAAAATCCTGATCGGGAAGGTCTAAAAGATACGCCCAAACGAGTGGTCAAAGCTCTTAAATTTTTGACCCAAGGCTATCATCAGTCGTTGGATGATCTGCTCAATAATGCTATCTTCCACGAAAATACTGATGAGATGGTTTTAGTGAGAGATATTGATATTTTCAGTTCTTGTGAACATCATATTTTGCCCATCATGGGACGTGCTCATGTGGCTTATATCCCCAATGGACGAGTGATTGGCTTGTCAAAATTAGCCAGAATATGTGAGATGTATGCTCGGAGATTGCAGGTGCAAGAGCGGATCACCGCTCAAATTGCTGATGCTATTCAAGGTCTGCTCCAGCCTCAAGGGGTAGCGGTGGTGATTGAGGCAACTCATATGTGTATGGTGATGCGCGGGGTGCAAAAGTCAGGATCCTGGACAGCTACCAGTGCCATGCGCGGAGTTTTTGCAGAGGATCCCCGAACTCGCCAGGAGTTTATGAGCTTAATTCGTCATCCTTTCAAGGTTTGACTGCTAACTTTTCTGATATGAGGTTGAATGTCATGACATCTATTTTCTCAACGCGCCGAGTTACTCAGCTAACACTAGGCTTTCTTGCTGCTTCTTTAGCAGGATCCCTGATTTATACTGACTCCACTCTTGTTCAGGCCCAAGCTGGGGATCCCTTGCAAGTGGTGACGACCATTCTACCCATCACACAATTTACTCGCGCAGTGGCTGGAGATCGGGCAGAGGTGATACCTTTGATGCCCACCAATGTTGGGCCACATGATTTCCAGGCTCGCCCGGAGGAGGTACGAATCCTATCTCAGGCAGATGTGTTGGTGATCAATGGCTTAGAAATAGAGACTTTCTTGGAGGGGCTGATTGCCAATGCTGGAAACCCTAGCTTATTGACCATCGATAGTAGTGATGGCATTGCCACCATGGAGGGTGAGCATGAACATTCTGACGATCATGATCACGGACATAGTGGTGGACATTCACATGAGCATTCTCATGATCACGGACATGTTCATGGAGAATTTAACCCCCATATTTGGCTGGATCCTAAACGAGCGATTCAACAGGTGGAAAATATCCGGGATGGCTTAATCTCTGTGGATCCTGATGGGGAGACCATTTATCAGGCTAATGCGGCTGTTTTTATCCAAGAGCTGCAGGTTTTAGACCAAGAGATTACCGCTCAATTGGCTCCATTCCTGGGAAAAGCTTTTGTGGTCTTCCATGATTTTGCCCCCTATTTTGCCGAAAGTTATGGCCTTAATACCGAGTTTTTGGTAGAGATCCCAGAAGATAATCCCTCGCCGGAGGATGTACGACGGGTGATAGAGGCTGTGCGGGAGTCCGGGCTAAAGACCATCTTGACTGAGCCTCAGGCAGGCGATAGCAACCCGTTTGAGGTGTTGGCCGCTGATTTAGGGGTGGAAGTACGGGTGTTTGACCCCATCGAGACCAGTGGGCCGGAGGGGATCGAGCCAGACTATTACCTGACCATCATGCGGCAAAATGTGGAGAATTTGGTATCGGCCTTTGAGGCAGAAATGGCGTTTTCCCCTTTGCCTATCCCGCCAGTGGCTTTGGGATCCCTTGAGCAACCCCTGGTGATGCCTCAATGAGTCATGATAATCCAGCTCTGGAAGTCGAGGGGCTGACGGTCTATCGCGGCTCCCACTTGGCGGTGCAGGATGTCTCGTTTGGGTTGACAGTGGGATCCCATATGGCGATTGTTGGCCCCAATGGGGCGGGTAAAAGCACTCTGATTCAGGCGATCTTAGGGATCCTTCCCCGTCAGTGTGGATCCATTCGTGTGTTGGGTGAGCCGGTGCGCTTGTCTGGTTACTTGCCAGAGTCGGTGCGGCAGCATATTGCCTATGTGCCCCAGAGCTTTCAGTTTGATGCTGGGATCCCAATGACTGTGGCGGAGTTTGTAGCTTTGGGCTGGGGGGTATTGCGGCCCCGTTTGCCGTGGGGGGATCAACCCACTCGTCGGATTGCAGTCAAGGAAGCTCTAGAACGGGTGGAAGCCCTGCATTTATTATCCAAACCCCTCAGTCAACTGAGTGGTGGTGAGACCAAGCGGGTGTTACTGGCCTATTGTTTGGTTTGGCCGAGAAGGTTGTTGATCTTGGATGAGGCTCCGGCGGGACTGGATGTGCGCGGAGAAGGAGAGTTTTATCGGTTATTGGAGGAATTGCGGCAATCGTTGGGTTGGGCCATTTTGCAAATTTCCCACGACTTGGAGATGGTGTCTCGCCATTGCGACCGAGTGCTGTGTCTCAATCGCTCACTGATTTGCCAGGGATCCCCGCAAGTGGCTTTGGCTCCTGAGGTTTTGATCAATGCCTATGGATCCGAGTTTGCCCGCTATGTGCATCGCCATTAAAGGAGGCTGGAATGCTGGATGAATGGGGGCGGGTGTGGGAATTGTTGCAGTTGCCCTTTATGCAGCGGGCGATGCTGGGCGGGATCCTGACGGGGGTGACGGGTGGACTCTTGGGCAGCTTCGCTATTTTGCGGCAGCTCTCATTCTTTAGCGATGCGCTGGGGCATTCGGCGCTTCTGGGGATCGTCTTGGGGGTAGTGCTGGGATTGGATCCCACCTGGGTGCTGATGCCATTTGGAGTGGTTTTTGCTCTAGGGGTAACCTTTGTGCTGGAGCGCACCCAATTATCGGTGGATGCGGTGCTGAATATCATCTACTCGTCGTCGCTGGCAGTGGCAGTGATCGCCCTCAGCTTGATCAAATCCTATCGGGGCAACCTCAATCAGTTGCTGTTTGGGGATATTTTGGGCATCAGCCCGGCAGCACTATGGATGAGTGGGATCCTATTGCTGATCAGCTTGGTCTATGTGGGCTTAACGTTACCCTCACAGATGTTGCTGACTTTACATGAGCCATTGGCCCAGGCGCGTGGGATCCGGGTGGGTTGGCAGCGGGTGGTGTTTGTGGTGTTGCTGGCGCTGGTGGTGGCCTTAACGATTCGCTCGGTGGGGGTGTTGCTGGTGAGTGCTTTTATCGTGATTCCGGCAGCGACGGCACGGGTGTTGGGATCTCGGTTCGTCGCCTACGTGCTTTTAGCAATGGGCATTGGGGGGCTGAGCGCGGTGTTGGGGATGATTGGATCTGCTGCGTTTAATTTGCCATCGGGGCCAAGTATCGTCACCACGCAGTTGATGTTGTTTTTGCTGGGGATGGGGGTGAGTGGACTGAAAGGGATCCCAAGGAGTTGAGCGAGATCTATCTTTGAGAGAGACTTATCTTCTACGCTAACTCATCATTGACTGAGCGTGCAGCAGAGGAATCATCTCTCTTCATAAGTGCATGATCTCTAATAGATTCCTAGATCCCTCACCGCCCAAACCCTCTGCCCCCTCCCTGAGAACCCGGTTTCTTCATCGCCAAAACGCGGATGCCGCCCTTCTCTCCCCCCACGGCTAACCACTGTCCCTTTGGATCCCAGCTCAAACACGGGATCCCCTGTTCAAAGTCCTCAATCCATTGTCCCAGCTGGTGCTGTGAATCCCAAATGCACAGGCTGCCATCAGCGCTGCCCGAGGCCAGTACGCGGGATCCCGGTTGAAATGCTGCGGTTTGCACGGTATCGGTATGGGCTTCGAGGGGGGTTGGAGACCAGTTAATCTGCAATGGATTCGTGGGCTGAGGATCCTTTTCCCAGACCACCAGCGCCTCGCCCGTCACTGCCACCAAGAGGGGATCCTGCGACATCGGATCCGACCAGGCCAACTGCCGTACTTTGCCCGGAAACCCCCGCATTCCCCAGGGGTGAGGATTGGCCCATTCCATTAGCGTGACGGTGCGATCCAAATTGCCCGATGCCAGGTATCTCCCATCCGGTGACCAAGCAATCGCCAAACTTGCCGACGGGATCTCGATGCTGATTGGATCCTCATCCCAGTCTTTAACATCCCAAACTTTGATGCCCTGATAGCCGCTTGCTGTCAGTTGCTGGCCGTCGGGATGCCAGGTCAAACCCAACACACTGGAATTATCAAAGGGCAAACTGGCTAACATTTCCCGCTGTGCCGCGTCCCACACCTGCACCACCTTACCCACCGTAAAGGCCAACCAGGGTCGAGTCGGATGCCATGCCAAATGCTCTACCCAACATTTTAGCGGTAGGTGATCCAGCAATTGGGGCTCCTTGCCCATTCGCCACAGGCGTATTTCCCCCTCTCCACCCGTGGCCAGATATTTGCCATCTGATGAAAACTCCAGCCCATTCACTGTCTTGCCACTGCTACCTTGCAAAATCTGTAGGGATCCCGCCCCTTGCCACAGGGCCACCTCCCCCGCTGCCGAGGCAATCCCCAACCCATTGCCCCACCAATCCAGAGCTGTCACATACTCCGACAGGGATCCCTGCCAGTGCAAGGTTGTTAAGTCAGATCCAAATCCTCTCACAGCAAACACGCCTGAAATGCTTGCTGCAACTGTTCTCTATCTAGATTGCGACCGATAAACACCAGCTCATTTTTACGAGTCTCTCCAGCCTTCCAGGGGCGATCCGGCATCCCATCAAAAATCATGTGTACCCCCTGAAACACATACCGAAAATCTTCCCCGGCAATGTTGAGGATCCCTTTCATCCGAAAAATATCTGGCCCCTGCCTCTGCAACAGCTCCCCCAGCCATTCATTTAACTTGACCCCATCGACCGATCCCGATTCCACCAAGGCGATGGATCCCACTGTCTCATCATGCTCATGGGCATCTTCGGTCAAAAAGTCTGGGTCAATGGTCAGGGCATTGCGCAGATCAAAAGCGCCTAGGCCCAAGATTGTACTCATCTCCACGGCGGTATTCTGGGTGCGATAGATTTTTGCCAGCGCGTTCATGCCTCGAATCCGCTGCTCTAGGGACTCTAGTTCTTCAGATGTCACCAAATCTGTTTTATTGAGCAAAATCACATCCGCAAACGCAATTTGCTCCTGGGCTTCTTCGGCCTCCCAATGCTGATGAATGTGGCGGGCATCCACCACCGTCACCACGGCATCCAGGGCGGTTTTGGCCTGCACATCCTCGTCCATAAAAAAGGTCTGGATCACCGGTGCTGGATCCGCTAGCCCTGTGGTCTCAATCACCAGATGGTCGAACTTGTCCCTGCGTTTCATCAAATTGCCGATGATGCGGATCAGATCCCCTCTGACTGTGCAGCAGATGCAGCCGTTGTTCATCTCAAAGATCTCTTCATCTGCATCCACCACCAGTTGGTGATCAATGCCCACCTCTCCAAATTCGTTGACGATCACCGCCACCTTTTTGCCATGCTCATGGGTGAGGATCCGGTTGAGGAGGGTGGTTTTGCCCGCCCCTAGATAGCCCGTCAGGACGGTGACCG
>JBHJNR010000249.1:0-4149 GCA_050330615.1 Cyanophyceae cyanobacterium | reverse complement strand
TGACGGGATCCTACCGAGGGGATGAGGCGGATGATTTTTTGGCCCAACTGCAAGCGGAATTGCAGGGGGGGCGGGCGCGCCTGATGGATACCCAGAGCACAGCGGCCTGGCTGGTGATGATCCCAGAGCAACTCAGCATTGACGAGACGGGTCGATTTTGCACTGCCCTGCAAAAACGGCAGGTGCCCATCGGCGGCATCCTAGTCAATCAGGTCTTGGACTTTGCAGCGGAGGCGGGATCCCTAACCCAGGTGCGGCAGCAGCATCAGGCGGAGCTGTTGACGATTTTGGCGAAAAACTTGCAGGCCTACAGCATTTGGATCTCAGGCTTTCAACTCCAGGAACCGATTGGTGGAGCGGCTTTGGATCAGGTGGCAGATGCATTAGTGCCCCTGACAGACTTTCTGGCCAAGCATTTGCAGAGCTTTGCTCAGGAGCCGGTTGCTGAGGCCGGGATCCCTACTCATCTATCAGATGCTCACCTGCCAGATCCTCTCACTCAAGGGATCCGCTTGGCCCTGACGGGCGGCAAAGGGGGCGTGGGGAAAACCACAGTGGCGGGATCCCTGGCTTGGGGCGTGGCCAAAGCGCATCCTGACCGCAACATCTTAGTTGTCTCTATCGATCCGGCCCACTCACTGGGGGATCTGTTTCTGACTCCGCTGGCTCAGGATCCCGTGGCTCTGTTGCCCAATCTGTGGGGGCAAGAGATCGATGCCAACACGGTGATGGAGCAGTTTAAGCGAGATTATCTGGATGATATTGTCGCCATTTTGGGGGGAGAGTCGGCGGGGATCGAGGTGCAATATGACCCGCAAGCGTGGCAGCGAATGTTTGAGATGCCGCCACCCGGACTGGATGAGGTGATGGCTCTATTGACGGTATTAGAGCAGATGGAGTTGGGCCAGTTTGACCTAGTGGTGTTGGATACTGCGCCGACGGGCCACCTGTTGCGGTTTTTGCAGATGCCTGAGGCGTTAGAGGGCTGGGTCAAGCTGGCCCTGAAGCTGTGGCTGAAGTATCGGGATCGAGTGGGACGGCCCGAGTTGGCCCAACGGTTGCGGGGTCTGCTCAAGCAGGTGCGGGAACTGCGGGAACAACTGACGGATCCCAGCTTCATCACCTTTATTCCCGTCTTCAATCCTGAAAAGGCCGTGTTAGCAGAAACTGAGCGGCTGGTGCTGGCTTTGGATGAGCTGGGGATCCCGCATCCTTATGCGGTGCTCAATCGGGTTTGGGTGGCCAGCCAAGATGCCTTTGGCCAAGCGGTCAGCGAACGGCATCGCCAGATTCTTGGCTCATTGGCTGAGCATTTGCCCAATCAGGCGGTGATTGAGATTCCCTTTTTGGCGGATCCCACCTTAGAGGCAATGGGATCCTATCTTTTGGGCACACCCTCCTGATTAGGTCTGTGGAGAAACAGTGCTGTATGGACTACGCTTAGCCGCTGATCTGAGCTAAGTGTTTCTGACACTTCAACGATTGAGTACGGTATCGGCCATATTGGGCACTGGTAGCACCTTTATCTCATCTGGAGCGGCTATGCGAATCTCAATTGAGGATGCACCATCAGGGCAATTGATCGCACGGCGGCAATCTCCACGGGCAGCGATCCCGTTTGCCGTTATCAGCGGGATCCTCAGTTTTGTCCCCATCATCATCTTCTCAACCCTGCTGGCACCTGCCCAGCGACTGACTTGCGACCGCCAGCTCGACAGGTGCCAAGTGGAACTCTCAATATCGGGATCCCCAGCCCTAGACATTCCTATCTCCACCCTTGAGTTGGCTCGGCTAGAGACCGCTAGCTCAAACCCGGAGCTCTACCGAGTGGTCTTAGAAACCACTGCGGGAGCCATTCCGCTCACTCAATATTTCTCCTCAGAGCGACCAGCTCAATCCATCCAAGTCGAGCAGATCAATCGTTTTTTGGTGGATCCCGAGGCCATGACCCTCACGATTCGGGACGAGACAGCAGCTGAGGCGGAATGGCTGATTTATGCCTTGATGGCTATTGTTGTGGGATCCAATATCATTGGGATTATCGTTCTCTCCACCTCGACCACCTTCACCTTTGATCGACTGATGGGATCCTGGCAGATCTTGCATAAAGGGCTGTGGGGCCGGCGGGTGCGGGACTATAAAATTAGCGATATCAAACGACTGGAGCTCTCAAAAGTTCGCGTCAAAAGCAACACCTCTTATTACATCAGGATCCATCAGGACTCAAAGCCTCAGACCATTGATCTGGGCAGCGCCTTTAACTACAAAGCCCAAGAACAAATCGCCCAACGGATCCACAAATATCTCGGCTTAACCAGTCCATTGCCCGTCTTGGCGGATGCCCCCAAGGTGGGAAATCTACAAGGCTGGGCGCTGCTCCAGATGGCGGTTAAAGGGAAAACAGGGCGGGAGCAAGCTATTCAGTCGTATCGCCAAACCCTGCAAATCAACCCTACCGATATGGCCACCCACCAAAAACTGGTCATGGCCCTGATGATGCAAAAGCGCAGGGATGAGGCGCGGGCTCATTTGATCCAGATTCAAGAGCAGTTTGAAACACAGGGACTCACCAGCCAAGCGCAGGAAGCCAGCCAACTGCTGCAAGTCCTGGATGGTCTGACCGGCATGATCCAGAAAGGCTCTTAGGCGTTATGCTTCCCACCCTGCGGCAGCTGTGCCACCACTTTGACCTGGGATCCCTGCACCAAGCTGAACCGATTGAGGGGGGATTGATCCAATCTACCTGGACAGTGGTAGCCGAGCAGGGATCCTTTGTGGCACAGCGCCTGCATCCGGTCTTTAGTGCCGGGGTGACTGAGGATGGAGCAGCCATCAGTAGCCGTTTACAACAACATGGGATCCCTACCCCTCACTATCTGCGAACTAATTCAGGCGACTTGCACTGGAGAGAAGGCCCGCATCTGTGGCGGGTGATGACCTGTTTGCCGGGACGCAGCTTTGCTCAGGCTCCCGATCTAGGCTACCTGAAGGCGGCGGGAGAGGTGGTGGCTCACATGCACGCCGCTCTGCAAGATTGGGACTACAGCTTTCACTTTGGGATCCCGCATTTTCATGACACACCTCACATTTGGGGACAACTCCAGACCCGAGCTGATGACCTCAGCACCTATCCCGAAACCGATTGGTTGCTGGAGACTTTGCCCTCCCTATTTTTGCCCACCGATTTGCCCCGCCAGATCATTCATGGGGATCTGAAGCTGACCAACTTCTTGTTTGATCAAAAGGGTCAGGTGACGGGCTTGCTGGATCTGGATACCTGTATGCGCCACAGCCTCTATGTGGAAATGGGGGATGCGCTCCGGTCTTGGGGGTCAGAAGGGGAGACGTTTAACCTCGCCAAACTGGATGCAGCCCTACAAGGCTACCAGGATCCCCTCGATCCGGATCTGATCCGCCAGGGCATTGGCTTGATCACGCTAGAACTGGCCACCCGCTTTTTGATCGATGTGGCAGAAGACTCCTACTGGCACTGGGATCCCAGCCGCTATCCCAGCCGTCAAGAGCACAACTTGGCCCGTTGCCGTCGTCAGATCTGCCTCTTTGAAAATCTCCAGCAACAGCACTGGGATCCCAGTTAGCGAGTCACTGTCACCTCATAGGTGAGCCGAAAGGGATCAAAATCCCCCTCCATCAGGGGATCCCCCCTCAGCTCCAGCACATAGGCTCCCACCGCAGGAAAAACCACCTCGGCCCCAGGGATCCCGACAAAGGACTCCGCATCAATGGGCTCTAGTTCTGGCTCTAGCACGGGATCCGCGTCAGGGTTAAAAGGAGCCGCATATACTGCCAAGCGACAGTCACAGGCATCAAAGCCAATCGCCTCTCCGCCTCTTCGGGTGAGGGCAAACCAGACTAAGGCGGGATCCCCAGCTCTGGGATTGTGGTCTGGTTCCAGATGAAACAGTACCCCCACCTCGCCATCAGCTTTGATGGTATGGGCCTCAACTGGGGTGACAGCTAGACTCAGCAGCAGGATCCCGACTAGGGGCCAGGGATGCAGAGATTGAACCGACTCGGCTGGGCGCAACATACCATTTCTCCTGTGAAAACAACATCCAAACCCAGCCACAGCGCACCAGCACCACCGCCAGCCCCAAACTCAACAACACCCCCACCGCCAGCCCATGG
>JBHJNR010000248.1:0-5854 GCA_050330615.1 Cyanophyceae cyanobacterium | reverse complement strand
TTACGCAGATCGTGCATCAGCATGGCCAGGATTCGATCTTTGAAATGCAACTGCTTGAGTAAGTGATCTCGCTCCTGTTGCAGGCCAAACATCTCTTCCGACATCTGAAGCAGGGCTGCATCTGTTGGGGGTTGATGGGATGAGGCTTGATCCAATAGATCCTGTCCCCCAGGTGCCGATTGAGAGGGCTCATCCTCCTGATCGTCCGATTGCCCATGAGACGACATCACCAAAGAGACTTGTCCCTGCCAGCGGGGCCACCACACATCCAGCTGAGTGGTCAGATCACCGCCCGCTAACACCTGGGCCGGTTGGGGGAATGTTTTCACCAAGGCCGGCATGGCCACCAGCTTGTAATGTTCCGCCAGGTAAGGCTGCTCACCGATCTCCACAACTTCCAGCTGGGCCGGATGCTCGCCAGCCATCTGAGCCAGGTGATCTTGGAGTTGCCGGACTAATCGGACACTAGCAGATCGCTTGGCCACGAAAAGGACGAGATTGAGAGAAATGCGAGTAAGAGAGGGATCCACCTGATGATCCTGTTCAACATGTTGAAGAACCAAATAAAACCTCGACACGCTCAGGGAAAAGATTCAGCAGCACTGTCATGGGCCTGCTCTGGCTTAAGACTAATCTTAGGATATTCTTAAGATATTAACCGAATAATTTAATTGTGCCCTGCAATACATCAGAATACGGACTAGACTTTATGTTTCTTTGTATCTTTGGGACTCAGTGTCTCAAGTGCTGAGGAGGGACTGAAGAGGGGCTGAGAAAGATCTGGCGTTCAGCCTCAACTGTGAGGCCCTGATTGGGGGTCTAGGATGAGCAGAGTTGACGAGAGTCAATCGACTCCCGACAATACACTTGGCTTTAGGCTCAATGATTTGGGCAAAGGATTCACCATGGCACTTTCTTCCGGAGTCAAGGCACCCGCATTTACGGTCAAGGACACCCAGGGTAACACCGTTTCCCTCGCGGATTTTTCTGGCAAGACCGTCATTCTCTACTTCTATCCCAAGGACGATACGCCCGGTTGCACCAAAGAAGCCTGTAGCTTTCGGGATAACTACTCCGCCTACCAAGACAAGGATTTGGTGGTGCTGGGGGTGAGCATTGATGATGAAGCCTCCCACCAAGCTTTCACCAGCAAGTACAGCCTGCCCTTCCCGCTATTGGCTGATGTGGATGGATCCCTAACCAAAGCCTATGACCTCTACGCGGAGAGGAACGGCATGGGTTATGCCACCCGAGTCACCTATGTGATCGATGGGGATGGCATGATCAGCAAGGTCTATAACAGTGTCAAAACCGATACCCATGCCAGCGATATTCTGTCAGACCTGGGCCTGCTCTAGGTCTGGGAACTAGGCTAGGCGACGGGATCCCGAGGCAGTGGGCTGATGGATGTCTTAGGATCTGAGGGAGGTGGCGGGTTCAACCCGTCCCTTCCCACTAAGTTGGCAGATAGAGTTGGCATGACTGATGAAATTCCTGTTGCCCGTCGCCGTTCTGCCGTAGGAACTACCAAACCAAAGCCTTGGACCAGTGTTCAGCAGCTTGTGCTGGGTCATCGGTGGCAATGGAGCGGGCTGGTGGCGATCGGGGTAGCCCTAGTGCTGGGTCTGGTGCTGGTGATATCTCCGGGATCCCCGCCTGTGGATCCGGTGGTAACTCAGCCAGAGCCTAGCCCCACAGTCCAGCCCAGCCCTGAAGCAACGGGATCCCGGCTGTCAGTGTTGGGGCATTTTGCCCATGAGGAGGCCCCTGCTGAGACGTTGGAAGCGGTAGGTACTTATCATGGCCGAGGGATCCAGCTGCGGGGGAGTGCGGCCCAAGCCTATCGAGAGATGACCGCTGCTGCCCTGGCTGCTGGGATCCAAGTGGTGCCGATCTCGGGCTTTCGCAGCATCGCCGATCAGGAGTATTTATTTTTTCAGCGGGCTCAGAACCAAGCTCAACGGCCCCAACAGCGGGCAGAGGTGAGTGCTCCCCCCGGCTACAGCGAACATCACACCGGCTATGCCATTGATGTGGGGGATGCCTCCATGCCCCAGACCGATATCGAAGTCAGTTTTGAGCAGACGCCTGCTTTTGGCTGGCTCCAAACCAATGCAGCCCGTTTTGGCTTTGAGCTATCGTTTCCGCGTGATAATGCCCAGGGCATCAGCTACGAGCCCTGGCATTGGCGTTATGTGGGAGACCGCCACAGCCTCGAAACCTTCTATCAAGCCCAGGAGTAGATCAAATGGCCTTACCGCTGCAAGTGCTGTACTGTGGCCTGTGGCTGGGGCTGGTTTTTGGGCTGGCGGAGCTGTTGCGGCGGCGGCAGGTGGATGGCGAAATCATCCGCAAGGTGGTGCATATCGGGGTGGGCAACATCATTCTGCTGGCCTGGTTTTTGCAGGTGCCCCGCTGGACAGGGATCCTGTTTTCAGTGGTTTTTGCGGGTTTGGTGCTGGTCTCCTACCGGGTCAAGATCTTGGAGAGCCTGAACGGGGTGAACCGCCACAGTTTTGGCACATTTTTTTATGCGGTCAGTGTCGGGATCCTATTGGCGGTATTTTGGTTCCCGGCCACAGGAATGCAACCGTTTGCGGTGATTGGCATCTTGGTCATGACCTGGGGGGATGCCCTGGCGGCGTTGGTGGGGCAGACTTGGGGCAAGCATCCCTATCGGATTGGATCCCTGCGCAAGAGCTGGGAGGGATCTCTGACCATGTGCGGGGTCAGTACCCTGGTGGTGTTGGCGGTATTGACGGGGGTGTGGGGCTGGTCGGTGGCGCTGCTGCCTGCTGCCCTGCTGGTGGGGGTAGTAGCCGCTGGGTTGGAGATGATCTCCTGGAGTGGACTGGATAACTTGACGGTGCCCTTGGGCTGCGGCGTGCTAAGTTATTGGCTATTTAAGGCGGTGCTCTGAGCTTCTTTGCTCAGGCATGGGCCGATGCCCGAGGCTCTCTACCCGTTAGCTCTGAAACTGGAGAGAGGCCAGCGGGTGGCAGCCATCGTTGAGGAGAAGAACCATGCTAGAGCGTGAGCATCGGGTTCAGCAGCTCTTTGTGGATACCATTGCAGCTCTGCCGCTGGAAGGCCCCTATTTTGTGGAGCAGCGGTTGGCTCGACGGCGGGGGCCTTTTTTGCGGGCGGTGAAGGATGTGGCACCGGGTGAGGCTTGGTGGGAGATCCTCTATTTTTTTAAGACGGAGGAGCTATGCTGGGCCTTTTTGCCAACCCAACGAAGTTCCCCCTATTTCGCCTGGGGCTATACAGCTGAGCAAGCCTATCTCAATGGGATCCTCACCCACGGCGGTAAAGCGGACTAGCAGAT
This sequence comes from Cyanophyceae cyanobacterium, assembly GCA_050330615.1. Classification (GTDB taxonomy): domain Bacteria; phylum Cyanobacteriota; class Cyanobacteriia; order Thermostichales; family Thermostichaceae; genus JAAUUM01. The sequence continues at coordinate 2,526 of JBHJNR010000248.1, read as the reverse complement.
TTTTTATTTAGAAAGTGCGAAGGGATAGGATCCTGATCCAAAAGAATGGGGAAAAACAAAAGACGCATCACCAAAAAACGGCGATAGTTACAAACATTCGGGACTCCTGGCTGGGCTGGGGGATATTGCTTTTGGGGTCTGCCTGGATGCCATACTTGAGGTGGGAGCTACGAGATTCTAAGGTATGACCCTAGCCGCACGATTGGATCCCCATATCAAGCGATATACCTTTGAAGAGTTTCATCGGCTGATTGAGTCTGGGCAGGTGGAAGAGTCCAATCAGTTGGAATTGATCGACGGGATCCTGGTTAACAGAATGGGCAAGAATGAAAAACACACTGCCTGTGAGCGGAGGCTGTTGCGGCTCCTGATGAAAGGGATTAGGGATCAAGCCACTTTGCAATCTCAATGCCCGATTCGGATCCCCCCTAATCATCAGCCGGAACCTGATTTTGCCATTATTCGCTCTCAGCCCGATGACTATTTATCAGGACACCCTCAGCCCAATGATATCTATCTCGTCATTGAAGTAGCCGATTCTTCACTCGCTTATGACCAAGGGGTGAAACTTGAACTCTATGCCAAAGCTGGGATCCCTGAGTATTGGATCTTTAACTTGCAAGACAATTGTCTGGAGGTCTACAGTCAGCCGCAAGTATTGGGAACGTATGAGCAAAAAGATATTTTCACCCCTGAGAATACAATTGGGATCCCTGGGATTTCTGGGAGTGAGTTGAGATTAGATAAGGTGTTCTCGTGATTAAGATCTGCTGTCTGAGATGATCTTGACCTCACCCACGGCAGCAAGATGGATTGGCCACATTAGCCAGTCTTTTCAGGTTTGAGTTAATCAGGTTTGAGTCAAGCGGGGGTGGGTAGATGCGCCGACCAATCGGCAATCTTGCGAAAAACGAACGGCCCCGCCAAGGCTCCCCAGACCTGCTCATGGGTTTCTGGATCAAAACCTCGGTCGTGGGTGACCAACTGTTCTGGGCTGATCTCAACCGTGGTGTGCAGATAGCTGGGCTGACCTTGGCGCACCACCCGACAATGGCGACCGGGCTGCGTCTCTCCCCCAAAGACGCCATCTTGGCAAAATACCTGCACATCACAACCAGGTAACGGCCCCATATCCTCAGCCCTCATGGCCGCCAGTCGACTGGGATCCTGACGAGGGGATCCCTGCCAGCGCTCTGGGGCTAGGGGGCGGTAGTTGCGGATGATCAGGCCCTGCTCGTCCAACGCCAGTGCCACCACAGCCGTGCGATAGGGATCCTGGAGATGGCCACTATAGGCTTGCTCTACATAGAAGCCATAGGTGTCAAGAATCGCCCAAGGTAGCGGCGCATAGCAAACCTGGATCTGGGCATAGAGGGGCGGATTTTCCCAGGCTTGCTCTTGATTGCTAAAGTCCCCGGCCAGATAGTGGGCTAACCGAGTCAGGTCATCGATCGAGGGTAATGACATCGGGACATCCTTAAGCTATGTCTCAGAAGGGCCAGATTATGGCAGAGCCAAAGTCCTGAGGGGGTGCAAGGGCAGTCTTAGCGCAAGTCGTAGAGCTGGCCGTCCTGCAAATGCACCACACGATGGTCGGTGCGTTCCACCAGATTGGGATCATGGCTGGTCATGATGATGGTGACCCCAAATGAGTTGAGCCGCTGGAGGATTTGCAGCACCAGCAGGGAGTTTTCCCAGTCCAGATTGCCGGTGGGTTCATCGGCGATCAACAGAATGGGGGTGTTGACGATGGCGCGGGCCAGACTGAGCCGCTGTTGTTCTCCACCCGATAGCTCATGGGGGAAGCGGTCAGCTTTGCCGGTCAAACCCACCATCTTGAGGGTGGGGCCGAGGCGGCGGCGGATCTCGCTGGGGGCGATGCCCTGTGCTCTCAGGACAAAGGCAACATTTTCGCTGACGGTGCGGTGGGCCAGCAGACGGTAGTCCTGAAACACCACCCCCAATTTGCGCCGCAGCAGAGCCAAAGGACGATTGCGGATCCGGCTGAGATTGACATCGTTGACGATCACATCGCCAGAGCTGGCTTGCTCAGCCCCATACAGCAGCCGCAGCAGAGTGGATTTGCCCGCCCCTGACACCCCTGTCAAAAAGATGAAATCCCCTTGGTGAATCTGTAGGTTGACCCCATCCAGTACCTTGTTGCCATTGCGGAAGACCTTGCTGACATTGTGGAGACTGACCACCGCTGGGATCCCAATCTGATCATCGGGATCCTGTAGCTCATCTGCCAGACCCACCCCAGAGGTGATGAAATCCGGGTCGTAGGCGATGGGATCCCCCAGTCCAGGGATGCCGGACAGGGCCGTAGTGGTCTCGATCGTGGGGGTATGGGGGCGAGCAGGCAGCAAAGAGGATTTAACCACAAGGACACTCCTGACGGATCAGATTGACATCCTCTCCCAGCAACCCTGTCGGGTATGCGGTGAGATTCCCCGGATCGCTCCTGGGATTTCCTGCTTCACAGATTCTGAGCTAGGTGAGTTGCCTCAACCCCCGCCAGACCAT
>JBHJNR010000247.1:0-7770 GCA_050330615.1 Cyanophyceae cyanobacterium | reverse complement strand
TGTAGCCGGACTTAGATTGTGCAGTTGCTTGTGAATAGGACACGATGACTCCACCTTGAGTGCAGATCAAACTTTGACAATCGATGTTTCAACATTGGCCACAAACCTCTCAAACGAGGCCAACCAATGCCTTCGGGCATCGCCTATTCAAAAATCCCCAACCCAACAGTCTGAGACCCAGAGTGGGATCCGAATAGGAATACAGCAACCGAACCAGAGTCCAGAACCCTGAACCCCCTTCGGCAAACTTCTTTCGATTTGCTTTAGCTTGGTTGTTAACTATAAGCTATCACCCTGGCTGAAACCCCGATTATTACTTTATTTATGAGTTCGATTAGATAAATTAAACTCTTCTACTTTTCAAGTCGCAGAGCCGGATAGTTGGAATAAAAGTTAATGTTTTGGGTGTAAGTGATCTGCTTTGAAAAGACCCAGATCGTCGAACCAGGGCTGACAGCCCTCAGGTTGGCCCCAGCTTACCCGGTGTTGGTTCCAATTGCAGTCCAGTCCCACTTGCCGGGCGTAAGGATCCTAAAATCAAGTTGGATCCCTTGCTTGCAGGCTCAAGATGCTCTCCCCCTTTCCTGAATCGCCAGTTGACCCATCGATCGTTCATCCTGTGGGCGCTGATCCCGTGGGCTTTCATCCGGTGGGGGAAGCGATCGATGATCTCAAGTCAGGGCGGCTGATCATCGTGGTGGACGATGAGAACCGCGAAAATGAGGGGGATCTGGTGGGGGCGGCCCAGTTTGCCACGCCGCAGATGATCAACTTTATGGCCACGGAGGCGCGGGGCTTGATCTGTCTGGCCATGCAGGGATCCCGGTTAGATCAGCTGGATATTCCGTTGATGGTGGGGCAGAACACCGATCACCACGGCACCGCCTTCACCGTCAGCATTGATGCCGGGATCCATCTGGGGGTGAGTACCGGCATTTCCGCCAGCGACCGCTCCCGCACCATCCAGGCCACCCTCAACCCTGCCACCCGCCCAGAGGATCTGCGCCGACCGGGGCATATCTTTCCCCTGCGGGCCAAAGAGGGGGGGGTTTTGAAGCGGGCGGGTCACACCGAGGCGGCGGTGGATTTGTGCGTGTTGGCGGGGCTATATCCCGCCGGGGTGATCTGCGAGATCCAGAATCCAGATGGATCGATGTCGCGGCTGCCCCAACTGATGGACTATGCCCGCCAGCACGATCTCAAGATCATCACCATCGCCAGTCTGATCGACTATCGCCTGCAGCATGAGCGGTTGGTACAGCGGCAGGTGGTGGCGGATCTGCCCAGCGAGTTTGGGGATTTTCGTGTCTATGTCTATCGGGATTCACTGGCGGATACGGAACATCTGGCCATCGTCAAAGGGGATCCAGCTCACTTTGCCCAGCAACAGGTGTTGGTGCGGGTGCACTCGGAGGATCTGATCGGGGATGCCCTGGGATCCCTGCGGACGGATTCGCGGCGGCAATTGCAGAGCGCCCTCAAGATGATCGAATACCAGGGACAGGGGGTGGTGATCTATCTGCGCCAAGAGGGATTGCCGGGATCCCTGCGGGATAAGATCCAGGCTTATGCCCTGCAAGATCGGGGGCTGGAGGTGCCAGAGCCCCAATCCCCAACGGTGATCACGCCCATCTTGCGCAACTATGGCATCGGCGCTCAGATGTTGCGGGATCTGGGAGTCCGGCAGATGCGCTTGATCACCAACAATCCCCGCAAGATTGGTGGACTGTCGGGCTTTGGGCTAGAGGTGGTGGAACGGGTGCCACTGCTGATGGAGCAAACCGATCCGGCCCTGCGATTTCTCAACCGCCGCCACAAGAGTGGCCCAGCCCCCCAACAGTTGCTGCTGACGATCGCCCTCTATCCCAAGACCCAGGGATCCCTGGCTACGTTACAACGGGCGCTGTGGATGGAGAACCTGCGGCGGCTGGCGGCGGCAGAAGAACTGCTGATCCAAGAGGATCCCCGTGCCGTCAGTGTGGCTCTGTTTGGGGCAGAGGCGGTTGTGGGACAGGTGGGGGTTGAGACAGAAGGATCCACCACCATCCCTTGGTATGACGGACAGGTAGCGGGAGAATCTAGGATCCCGCAGGCGTTGATGGGGCTGTTGCGGCGGGTGATGAAGGTGCCTGATCTCGAGGCAGTGGCCTGGTTGGTATCCGATGGGGCGGCGGGCAATCCGTTGGATCACTTGCGGCAGGATCTGAAGCAGGTGGAACTGGTGCCCGAAGATTTGGCCGGGATCCCGCAGTGGCAACCGAAGATTATCTATCGGATCCCGTTGTCCTGATGCAGGTCTATCTCCCCTTTGAGAGAACCAACCTCAAGTTGGGGTTGCAACCCTTGGCTTTGGATACATGGCTAGAGGTTGATGAGCAGCTCGTCTTGTATGGGCAGACCAAAGCTCAGCTTTTGAACCATCGCCGTGACGATATGTGGGTCAGCTCTCCTGGCAGCACAGGGGCTCAGCAAGAAGTGCTGGATTTAGTGATTGAGTTCCTTTGTCAGCAGCACCCCGATCTGTATCACCTCAGCGATGGCAAGATTACAGTCTTGCCGCTGCAACAAACCTGGGATCCCCAAGCGTTTGCCGCCTGTCCGCTCGATTTAGCCGCTCGGCTGATTCAGGAAGATCTGTGTGTGATGCAGCCGGTCTCCGAGAGCTATCAACTGACTGCCGCATCCGTTTGTTTTCCCTCCCATTGGCACCTCAGATCTAAATGGAGGCAGCCTGTTGCCACCATTCACGACCCTGTCCCCGGTTATGAGGCGAAGCTCCACAGTCCGGTGGATACCTTTTTGACGAAATTGACGGTGGATCGACCTGGCTATCGGTTTAATTGGAGTCTGGTGGATACGCCGGAGCTGTTTCTCGGGGACATGGATAGTCCTGCCCCGAGTTCTAAGTCCATCAGTCCTGATTTAGAAGGATCCCGTTGGATTCGGGTGGAGCGGCAAACGTTGCGGCGACTGCCCCAGACTCAGGCGGTGTTGTTCACCATTCGCGTCTATGTCTATCCCCTCCAGATCTTGAGGGACTACCCAGATGCAGCCCAAAGGTTGGCCGACACGATTGAGGTCATGCCCGAGGCGATGCAGCAGTACAAACGTATCGACAGCATCCGGGCTGAATTATTGTCCTATCTGGGATCCCTGGCCTAGACGGGAGCCAGCTCTGGCACTGCCCGACGGGGAATCTCGTAGACCAGACGGTCGCGGGCAGCTTTGACATTGGGGAAAATTGCCCCCGCCTCTGCCAATAGCGTCTCGATAGACAGGGATCCCTCCAGTCCATAGCGGGCACTGAAGTGGGTCAGCATCAGGGTATCGGCTTTGGCTTCTAGGGCAACACGGGCAGCCATGCTGGCGGTGGAATGTTTGCTGCGCCGGGCCAGATCCAGCTCCGCCTCAGCAAAAGTGGCCTCATGGATGACCAAATCAGCAGCGCGGGCCAAGTCCACCGCATTGGGGCAGTACATCGTATCGGTGCAATAGGCCATTTTGCGCCCGATCTGGGGCAGACCCACATAGTCGCGGCCATCAATGACGCGGCCATCGTCGAGGGTCACCCGCTCCCCCGCCTTGAGCCTGCCGTAGAGCCGACCTGAGGGGATCCCATCCGCCTGCGCCCGCTCCACATCAAAGGATCCCGGTCGGTCATGCTCCACAATCCGATAGCCAAAGGCTGGGATCCGGTGTAGAAGCGGGGCACAAAACACCGAATACTCAGGCTCTTGCAAGACCAGCCCGGTTTCCACCGTATGCACCTGAATCGGGTATGGGATCCGAGTTTCGCTATAACTCAGCACCATGTCGATATAGTCTTTCAAACCGGGTGGGCCATAGATATCGATGCCAGTCGGGGCATTGGTCATGCCAAAGGTGGCCAGCAATCCCGGCAGGCCGTAGATATGATCCCCATGCATGTGGGTGATGAAGATCCGCCGCAGATGGCTGGGGTTGAGGTGCGACTGGCGGATGACCTGATGCTGGGTGCCCTCGCCACAATCCAACAGCCACATTTCCGCCCGCTGGGGAAACTGCATCATCACCGCTGAGACATTGCGATGACGGGTGGGTGCCCCTGAGCTGGTACCCAAAAAGGTGATGCGAATGGCATTTGGATCGGCAGGCATGAAACTCAAACTACAACTCAAATAACAGAGGGTGCGAAAACCAGGATCCCGCTTTCTAAGGGTAGCTGTCTACCAATATGGGTGGGGATCCCTGGGTCAGGGTAGCCTAAAGAATGTAGTGCAATCGCGGCGGCTATGGCTGGACTTCAGGACAAAACGATGGTGACGGCCTGTGCTGGGGTGGCAGCCTTGTGTGGCCTCTGGGGATTGCTCAGCCCTAATCGTATCGCAGCAGGGGTGGGCACCGTGGCAGCAGGGGCTGCTGTGGCCCTGTCATGGGGATCCCAGGCTCAGTCGTCTCCGTCTGGTGCCGCCGCCCTAGCCGCCAAGACCCCTCAGATCCCCTATCCCACCCTGTGGACTTCCCGCTGGAAAAGCCAGACTTCTCAACAAGAGTGGGAGTGGAAGGGCAAAGCCACCCTGCTGGATTTGGGGGAGTATGTGGTGGCCATCTCGCGGGATGACAATGCCAAAGGGGTCTATGTGCTGGAGCTAAAGCGGCAGGATGCCCAAACCGTCAGCGGTATTTGGTGGTTCTATGGCAACCAGCCCCCCTCCGGCACCTTTCGCGGCACCTTCTCGCCCGACAGTACCCATCTGGACGGAGCCTGGTCAATTACCCAGGGAGAAACCCACAATGGCGGTCAATGGGATCTCAGCCTGATCGATGCTGAGTTGACTGCTGAGGATCCTGTAGCCCCCGAGACAACCACTGCCTAAGGTGAGGATCCCTGCTTGAGCCTGCCGGATACCAAGACCATCTTGCACTTCCTAGGGAAGGGGGATATGGCAGAGGCTCGTTCCCTCTGCTTGAGGTCGGATCCTGCACAGCTCCAGGCGCTCTATCCCCATGTGCTCGCCTTGGCAACCCAGCACCAATCTAGCCGGGATCCTGAGGCGGTGGGGTTGGCGATCCGGGTGCGGGAGCTGGCCTTGGAATGGGATCCCAGCGATGCTGCCAATCTGGTGCAGTTGGTGCTGCTGGGGCTGAGGACAGGCGATGAATGGCGGGTCTATCTCCATGCCCAAGCGTTGGTGGAGGTTTGGGAGTCTTGGGCCTCAGCTCAGGATCCCTTACCCCAGGCTCTGTGGGGGATCCAGGCCAATTCATTCTTTCAGGTGCTGCTGAGTGGGTTGGGATTAGGGGGGTATTGGGATGTGTTTTTTGGCTTGGGGGCAGCCTATATCCCCGCCCTACCAGCCGAACAACGGGATCCCGCCAGGGCAGTATTGGCTCAGTTAGCCATCTATTACGCTCCCGATGGGGATACGCAAGATACATCACCCCAGTGGCACCCTCGGGATTTGCTGCATTGGATCGTGCCAGAGATCTTGAAACTTTTATTTCATGGATCCTCTCTGCGGGGCTACTCGATCATGGCCGAGCAGATGCAGCGGCTGGCACTGGCTCCCGAGACGGCAGCAGATCCCGAATTGGAGTTGCGGTTGTTGGCGGATGCCCTGGACTACTGCTGCCTATCCGGGATCCCCACTCAAGCGCAGGACTTGCTGGACAAGATTCTCCAACTGTGGCCGCTGGAGCGGGTAGAAACCCTGGCTCAGCAGCCCCAACCGGGATCCCTGGTTTTGCTGTGGACAATCCTGTTTCGGGTCTGCTTTGACTGGGCCTACTTGAGTGATGATCAGGCTCAGATTCGTCGCTATCAACAGGCCGCAGGGGCAGGATTGAGCCGTTGGCTCAGACAGATGATGCCTCAGGGGGTGACGCCAGCGACCCATCAGTTGCCGACCGTGGGATCCCGTCCCTTACGGGTGGGCTATCTGGGCTTATGTTTTCGCCGCCATTCGGTGGGAACCCTGAGCTTTGAGGCGTTGACCCAACACAATCGGGAGCGGGTGCAGAGTTACTACTACTTTGTCGGCACCCTTGATCAGCCAGAGGATCCCATCTACGCAGCTTTTAAAACGGGATCCCATCGTTTTTATGATCTGGCTCATCAGGACTGGCCACAGGTATTGGCCCAGGTGCAAGCCGATGATCTGGACATCCTGGTCTACTTGGACGCCACCACCTCCGATCTGGGCTGCAAAGTGTTGGCGATGCGGCCTGCTCCGATTCAGATCAGTTGGTTGGGGGGCGATTCTCCTGGTTTGCCCGAGATTGATTATTTTTGGGTGGATCCCCATATTCTGGCGGCGGATGCCCAGTCCGATTACACCGAGACGTTGCTGAGGTTACCCACCTTTGCTGCTGTGGGAGAGTTCCCCGTTGCAGAGATCGATCTAGGGGCACTACGAGCCCAGTGGGGGATCCCGACGGAAGCGTTGGTCTATTGGACCTCGGCCCATGCCCGTAAGCGGTCGGATGAGTGTATCGAGGCTCATCTAGCCATCGTGGCGGCGGTGCCAGATAGCGTCTTGGTGATCAAGGGGGTGGGGGATATCAGCAGCCTGGCCGAGGCGTACCGCAGTCGGGCCGAACGGTTGGGCATCACGAGCCAATTGCGGTTTGTGCCCATGACCCACCACAACGAGGAGCATCGCGCCCAACTGCAACTGGCGGATCTGATCCTCGATACCTTTCCCTACACGGGCGCAACCCATACGTTTGAGGCGCTTTATCTCGGGATCCCGGTGCTAACGCGGGTGGGGCGGCACTACTATGGCCGTATGAGTTACACCCTGTTGCAAACCCTGGGCCTGAGGGACTGCATCACCTGGGATCGGCAGGAGTACATTCGCCAAGGGATCCACTTGGGACATCACCGGAGCCAACTGGCGCAACTCCAGCAGACCATTCGCGCCTCCCGCCAGGATCCCGGCTGTGTCCTCTGGGATCCCATCGGTTTTGTTAGGCATCTGGAGGATGTGTATGAACAGCTTGTCGAAAAGCACCAAACAGGCGAAAGAAACGCTTAACTTCTTGCATTAACTGACCCTTTCAACTAATCTCAAATCAACCCCAGAACCCTCATGAGTGCATTGCGAATTGGTGTGGCTGGCCCCGTTGGATCCGGCAAAACAGCTCTAGTGGAAGCCCTCTGCAAACAATTGCGAGATCAGTTTCCCATTGCGGTGGTGACCAATGATATCTATACCGAGGAGGATGCTCAGTTTTTGGTGCGGGCTCAAGCCCTGAGTCCTGACCATATCAAAGGGGTCGAAACAGGGGGCTGTCCACACACCGCCATTCGTGAAGATGCCTCGATCAATTTGGTGGCCATTCAAGAATTAGAACAAGCTTTTAGCGATTTAGAGTTGATCTTAGTGGAAAGTGGTGGTGATAATTTGGCGGCAACCTTTAGCCCTGAATTGGCGGATTACACCATCTATGTCATCGATGTGGCTGCAGGCGATAAGATCCCCCGCAAAGGTGGCCCTGGCATCACCAAGTCTGATCTATTGGTGATTAATAAAATTGATTTGGCTCCTTATGTGGGAGCTGATTTGGGCATCATGGAGCGGGACACCCTCAAAATGCGGGGATCCCGGCCTTTTGTCTTTACCAATCTGAAAAGTCAAGTCGGGTTAGCCCAGGTGATTGAGCAAATCCTGTGCTGGAAAAGCTAACGATGAGTCATTGTGGATTTGAGGTTGTCCACTGCTGGTGGGCGAGAACCTTCTGAAGACGGTATTGTAGCAGCCCCCAAAGAGATCCTAAGCCCGATTTTAT
>JBHJNR010000246.1:0-4180 GCA_050330615.1 Cyanophyceae cyanobacterium | reverse complement strand
ATCACGCCGATGCTGCCCGTTAGGGTGCCGGGATTGGCATAGATCTTGTCAGCGGCACTGGCGATGTAATAGCCCCCACTCGCCGCCACATCCTGCATCGAGACGATCACCGGCTTGCCCGCCTCCTGGACTTTGCGAATCGCCCGATAAACCTCTTGGCTGGTGCCCACCGTGCCGCCCGGACTGTTGATCCGCAAGAGGATCCCACGGGTACGGTTGTCTTGAGCCGCCGCCAACAGTTGCGACCGCAGGCCCGTCGCCGAGCCCCCATCCGCCAACAGGCCACCGGAGGATCCGGCTGAGATTGCCCCTTGCAGGGATAGGGACAGGATGCGGCCTCGTCCCTCAGGCAGCGACATCCGACCCGCAGACTCTAGACTGGGCCGGGATCCCGATAGAACCGCTGCCACCAAGCACAATGCCACCAGCAGGGCAGCCATGACCCGATTGAAAGACATCTCAACACCTCCACAAACACCAGAGTCCTGACCGCAGCCAGGGATCCCTCCTTATTATGCGGTGGGAAGCCCCTGGGGATAGGGTCTAAAACGGCAGCTCATCTTCGATAGGAGACTCCTGAAACAGCGTCATTTGGGGATCCGGCAGGGGAGTATTCCCTGGGCTGACCTCCCGTTTGCCTTTGCCACCCCTCAGGCCGACGGCGATGCGGCTATGGGCCTCCACTTGGGTCATCACCTGTTTGGCGCGGGCGATCACCTGAGCCGGTAAGCCCGCCATCCGCCCCACCTCAATGCCATAGGATTTGTCGGCTCCCCCCGGCTTGACCTGATGCAAAAAGACGATGCCATCCGCTAATTCGCTCACCGCCACCTGAAAATTGCTGACATTGGGCAACAGCGCCGCCAATTGATTCATCTCATGATAGTGGGTGGCAAAGATCGTTCGGGATCTGAGGTTGTGAGCCAGATATTCCGCCACTGCCCAGGCGATGGACAAACCATCAAAGGTGGCGGTGCCTCGACCAATTTCGTCCAACAGCACCAGAGATCGGGGGGTGGCGTTATTGAGAATATTGGCGGTTTCGTTCATCTCTACCATGAAAGTGGATTGCCCCGTGGCCAGATCATCCACCGCCCCCACCCGCGTAAAGACTCGATCGCAGAGGCCCAACCGAGCCGACTGAGCGGGTACAAAGGATCCCATTTGGGCCATCACCTGAATCAGCCCAATCTGCCGCAGGAACGTGCTTTTTCCCGCCATATTCGGCCCAGTCAGGACGATTAGATCGGGTGATGGCAGCTCAGGTGATGACTCGGTGCCCAACTCCACATCATTGGCCACAAACAGCCCCGCCGGGATCGACTGCTCCACCACAGGATGCCGTCCCACCGTGATGCAAAGGGAGCGATCAGAGGTGATCTGGGGCCGACAGTAGCCCCGATAGACCGCAATCTCCGCCAAGCCCGCCAAGGTATCCAAAGCAGCCAGGGATCCCGCAATGGCCCGAATCGGCTCCACAGACTGTCCGGTGGATTGACGCAGCTCCAGAAATAGCTCGTATTCCAGTTGATGCAAGTCCGCCTGGGCAGTGAAAATGCGGGCCTCCCGCTCCTTCAATTCGGGGGTGATGTAGCGTTCTTCGTTGGTCAGGGTTTGCTTGCGAATGTAGTCCGCTGGGGCTTGGGTGGACTTGGCTCGCGTGATGCTGATGAAGTAGCCAAAGGCTTTGGTGAAGCCCACCTTCAGGGTCATGATGCCCGTGCGCTGTCGTTCCGACTGTTCTAGATCGGCGATCCATTGGCGGTCAGCCTCGATCTGCTGGCGCAACTGATCCACCTGGGGATCCATGCCAGAACGAATCAGATTCCCTTCGGTGATGATCAGCGGCGGAGAATCCACCAGATAACGCTGGAGGGTTTGCCCCAATTCTGCCAAGTGGGGATCCACCTGTTTCACCCCTTGGGCCAAGGGGCTGGTGGCAGGGGCTAAAACTTGGGCGATGTCGTCCAGCTTGCTGAGGGATTGTCCTAGGGCCACCAAGTCGCGGGCGGTGGCGGTGCCGGATCCCGCCCGTCCGGCCAAGCGTTCCAGATCGTAGACTCCATCCAACACCTTTTGAAAATCTGTCCGCAGAAACTCCTGGGCCACAAACTCCGCCACGGTCTCCTGTCGCTCTCGAATGGCCACGGGATCCAATAAGGGCTGCATCATCCAGCGGCGCAAGCAACGTCCTCCCATCGCCGTGCGGGTGCGATCCAATGCCCACAACAGGGATCCCACAAAGCTGCCCTCTCGCACCGTCTGGGTTAGCTCCAGGTTGCGGCGGGTGCTGCCATCCAAGATTAGATAGTCGGAGAACTGATAGCGGCGCGGGATCTGAAGATGGAGCCGGATGCCTTTTTGGGTATCCCCCAGGTAATGGAGTAGCCCCCCTGCCGCCCGAATCGCCAACGGGATCCCATTCCCCCCAATTCCATCCACAGACCGGATCCGGTAGGTCTCCAAAATCTCATTGCGGGCCTCTGGCAACCGAAACGGTTCCTGCGAACGTAACGTATAGCTGAGCTGAGGCGGCAACATCGCCGGGATCTGTTGAGAGCGTTGGCCGGGGCGCAATAACCCCAACGGCACCTCCACGGGCAACAGCACCTCTGCTGGTTGCAGCCGGGTCAACTCCTGCTCCAGCCGCTCCTGCCCCTGGCTCTGACAGATCCAAAACTCGCCTGTAGATACATCGGCATAGGCCAAGCCCCACTCCAAGCCTCCGTCCAACTGGGATCCCTGGCCCTGGGATCCCGACTCCAGCAGGACAACCGCCGCCAGATAGTTATTCTCACGGGCGGTCAAGATCTCGTCTTCTAGCACTGTGCCGGGGGTGATGATCCGGGCCACATCTCGCTTGACCAGTCGCCCGGTGGCCTGATCGGCGGGCTCCATCTGCTCGCACACCGCCAGCGCATACCCCTTGGAAACCAACTGGGCAGCATAGCGATCTAGGGCATGATGGGGCACCCCCGCCATCGGGATCCGCCCCAGGGATCCCCCCTCTCGTCCGGTCAAGACCAGCTCCAGCTCCCGCGAGACGATGTAGGCATCCTGAAAAAACAGCTCATAAAAATCCCCCAGCCGATAGAGCAGCAGACAGTGGGGATACTGCCGCTTGAGGCCGACATAGTGCTGCATCATCGGGGTCAGCTTGTCCGGATCCAGCAGCAAGGGATCCCAGCGGTCAAACTCTGGGCTGAAGCCGTGGTCAGGGCTGGCTGGGGGCGTGTTCATGGACAACAGACACAAGATGAGGGGTTTCTACCCTACGCGGTAACGACTCCCTAGATCAAACCTGCTCTCAGCAGCCTGCCCTAATAGTCCGACAATAGTTGGCTGCCCTAGAGATTCCTCACTAGGCTATGTCAATCGTACCGATCAGCAAGCCCTTTAAGGGTCATATTCTCAGCGATCGCATCGTGAGGGATGAGCACATAGCGCCAGGGTTTGCCCCCGTGCTGTTGCATGTAGTCTGAGGCTTGCTGACACCACTTTACCGCCACCTCTTTTTTGGCCAGCACCTGGGGGTCGGTCATTTGGTTACTCATCTTGGGCTCTAGCATGTAGATGGTGTCATCAGTTTCGGCCACAAAGTCGGGCTGATATTCGGGATGCTCACAGCACAAAGAAGTTTTTGACGCCGTGGGCTAGGTGTAGGTAGCTAATGAAAGCCCCCATCAACCGAGTCTTACCGACCCCGGTGGCTAGGGAGAAGCACAGAGATGGAAAGTCACGCTCGAAGTCGGCAACAGTGGGGTATTCACTCTTAATGGTGGCTAGGGCGACTGCTCGATCGATGCCAGGTTTAGGGGGCACAATCTCGCAGATGCGATCAAGAATTTCTAGTGAATCTCGTTGAGGGGGGCGCAGGCTCAGGCGTCCGGCAATGGCGTTTACATGGCGGTTTGTCATAGTTCTCTCTCTGGCAAAGCGGGCACCTCGAAGTTGGTAAACAGTTGCACGTCGAGCTGACTACCCGCGAGGGCGTTAAACAAGCGCTCGTCTAGGGTCAGAAGCGGAGCACCTACTTGTTCAGATAGGGCAACATAGCAGGCGTCGTAGGCTGTGATGCCATATTTCAAGGCAAGGTCAGCCGCCTTAACGATCAACTGTTGGGTAGGTGTCACCTGAAACTGTAAGACTTGCAAATCGGTTAAATCGGCCCCAATTTGCT
>JBHJNR010000245.1:0-9260 GCA_050330615.1 Cyanophyceae cyanobacterium | reverse complement strand
AGTGGGAATGCCCCCACTGCCATGCCGTCCACGACAGAGATATCAACGCCGCCCGCAATATATGGGCCGCTGGACAGGCGGTGACAGTCTGTGGATCGAACATAAGACCTGATAGGCATGAGTCTAGAGGGCAGTTGAGCAAAACCCGTAAGGGAAGGAAACAGAAACTTCAGTCGTGAGGCTTGGGAATCCCCAATCAAGAACGGCCTTTGGCCTACAGCGCAAGATGTCAATCCATAGCCAGAGCCTACCAATCAGTCCAGCTTCCAGATATCCACCGTCCCTACCAATGGGAGCAATAATGACGAGATCTCCTTGTGCCGTTAGCTCCAAAGCCATGTCAGGGTTGGCCTCACACAGTTGTTGAAACTGCTGGGGCTGGAGGCGAATGACCGGATCCAAGACCAGAGTGGTATCGCGCATGGCAAGAAAGATAGTCCCCTTCAGTCTAGGCGACGGGCCTTATGATCAGCACTGCCGCAGCCCTCTATCACCCCAGATCCCAAATGGGCAGGATCCCCACCAAAAGCACCGCCAAGCCCAATGCCGGTAACAGATTGCCCAGCCGGATCTGTTTGATCTCCAGCAGATTGACGCCAATACCCATCACCAGGATCCCACCGGTCGCGGTCAATGCCTCGATCACCGCCTCGCTCAGGATCCCAGCAATCTGCTGGCTCAAGAGCGTGATGGTGCCCTGATAGAGCACGACGGGAATGATGGAGAACAGCACCCCAATTCCCAGGCTACTGGTGAAGGCAACTGCCGCGATGCCATCCAAGGCGGCCTTGGTGATCAACAGACTGGGATCCCGTTGAATGCCATCTTGCAGGGATCCCAAGATCGCCAACGGCCCCACCACATAGAGCAGGCTGGCGGTCACAAAAGCTTTGGTGATTGGGCTGGGGCCAACGTAACGGGTGACCTGAGCCTCAAGTTGTTGGCCCACCCATTCCAGCCGGGACTCAATCGCCAGCAACTCCCCGATCACAGCCCCTCCCACCAGAGACATCAATACGATCACAGCTTGGGTGGCGGTGGTGGCAGTCAAAGCCATCTGGATCCCAATCACCAGGACTAAGAGTCCCATGCTAGATAGGACCGTCTGGGTGATGGAAGCCGGCAGCCGATGGCCCAGCAACCAGCCGATCCCAGTGCCCAAGGCAATGGCCAGTGCGTTGATAAGAGTTCCCAATCCAGCCATAGTTGAGGAGCAAAGGTTGAGCGGGCTTGATCAAACTGCTGTTACATCGGCATCCATAACAGAATAGAAAGAGCTTTAGCATCATAACTAAACCCCAGCTAGTCTGAAGTCAATCGCTATTTTTCCGCTCTCTAACTCCCTTCTCCTGGACTAGCAACCCAATGGGGTGTCCGAAAAAGCACTTAAGACGATATAATGAGGCAGATACTTTTGACCGCGATTGATAGTCCGCGATTGATAGCCCTCGTTTGATGAGGCTTGTCTATGTCTATGTCAGCCCAGCCTACCCTCAGTCATGTCCTCATCATCAAAGATCTGAGTGGCCCCAAAGCCTATTGGCTGACTGCGGAAATGTACAC
The DNA here is from genome assembly GCA_050330615.1 of Cyanophyceae cyanobacterium. Taxonomy (GTDB): domain Bacteria; phylum Cyanobacteriota; class Cyanobacteriia; order Thermostichales; family Thermostichaceae; genus JAAUUM01. Next base: position 7,697 of record JBHJNR010000245.1, on the reverse strand, counting down.
GGTTGGCCGGGATCCCAGTAATAGTATTCAACTGGATTCTCAGTATATTTCCCGTAGCCACGCCATCCTATTCAAAAGCCCTTCAGAAGACAATCCTGATGATTTTGTCTACCAGCTGTTGGATGGGGATATTGAAGGCAACCCCAGCACCAATGGCATCTATGTCAATGGCGAACAGGTGGATTTTCGCGATCTTCAAGATGGGGATGAGGTGCAATTTGGTTTTGATGTGATGGCCACTTACGCCATTCAAGAGAAGAGTCTTGAGGATATTTTTTCCACCCTGGAAAATACTCAAATCGTCATGATGGCCTCTGATTCAGTGAGTTGATTTAGTGAGTTAATTTGATTAATTAGAGTCCCTTAATATCCCTCCCGCTGGAATCTTATTGACCTAGAGGCTAAAGCCAGTTGGAGCTGGCGCAAATACTCTCTTTGCGGGATCTGAAAGGATCCAAATCGATCCAAATGAGGATTGGGTAATTGGGCATCAAACAGCGTGAAACCCTGGGCATTGAGATGCTTGACCAGCTCCACCATTGCCACTTTTGAGGCATTGGGAACGGTATAAAACATCGACTCCCCCACAAAGGCGGATCCGAGGGTAATGCCCAGGATCCCTGCTGCTAAATCATCCCCGTGCCATGTTTCAAAACTATGGGCATAACCAGCCTCATGAAGGGCGAGATAGATCGCTTTGAGGTCTTCACTGATCCAGGTTTCTGGACGCTGGGCACAGCCTTCCACCACATCAGAGAATGCGCGGTCAATAGCAACAGTCAAAAGCCCTTTGTTCAGCATGGGGCGCAGGGAACGGGGAATATGAAACCGCTGATCTAACGGGATCAGAGTGCGAGAACGGGTGGTGTACCAATCCAGCTCACCACTTTCTTCATCCGCCATCAAAAAATAGCCCTGAGCATACCCGGCCAAGATGGTCTCCAGATCATCAGTCATAAGCGGCTAGTACTCGGCAGCATTAATTTATCAATGACCAATAAGGGGCTTAAGCCCCTTGGCTGAGCTTTCCAGTCGTAGACAGATCTCCACCAAGAAATACTCGTCATCACATGCTACTGATAGAACGTTTCTGGGGATCCCGCTGGGAAGGAGTCGGCCCGCTGGTGCATCTCAGGATCCCGCAGCCGCCGCATCACTTGAGCCTCCACCCAATCTGCCACCATCGTCACTGCCACGGCCTCCTCAATCCGAACATGCACATCCGCTTGGGCATAGAGCCGCTGTCGTTTTGCCAAAATATCGGCGATGGTGGCCTGAGGATCGGGGGTGTTGAGTAGCGGGCGAGAGTTGTCCTCCGACCGCAAGCGCTGAGCCAGCACCGCGAGATCCACATCCAGCCAGACCACCACTCCATGTCGGAGATAGCCCCAATTGCTGCTCCGCTGCACAATGCCGCCGCCAGTGGCCACCACCAGCCGAGGATAGCGACACAAGTCCGCCAAGACCTGGGTTTCTAACTCTCGAAAGGCGGCCTCCCCCTGTTGGGCAAAAATCTCCGGGATCCCTTGCCCCGTCACCTGTTCAATGATCTGATCGGTGTCAAAAAACTGATAACTCAGCCGCTGAGCCAGATAACGACCCACCGTACTCTTGCCGGATCCCATCATGCCCACCAGATAGAGACTGGTGCCTTGCAACCGATCGGCTAATAAGCGTTTGGGTTCTTTTGGTGCCATCATCACAGTATTGTCCCCTGCCTATCACCCCTGACTGGATGCTGAATGCCTCGGCGGTTCATCTTCAGCTCAAAGAAAGGCCGTTGAAGCGAGGAGTCTCATTTTAACCTGTGGTCCGGCTAGCTTTCATACCTCTTGCTCTTCACACGCCTGCCCTTCACAATCCTAATGATGTCCCCACTAGGGATCCCGTTGGATAAAGGGTGGATTCCAGCAGTTCTGCCGAGCGCACCTCTCGGCCTGTATGGTACTCCAGCACCCGGCGCAGCAGATATTCCACCCGCAGCCAATGTACTGTCACCAGATGATCAGCTTTGGGATCAACGCCGGGATCCCTGACGGGCTGGGCGATCTGAGAACTGGGCAACGTCTGCAACAGCCCCAACACCGTTGCTGATAACATGGCCACCTGTTGGGCTCTGGGGCTAGAGACTTGCAGCGCCACCAGACAAGGATCACAGACCGCCCCGCCCAGGTCATAGCTGAAGGCAATCTCCTGCTGGGGATCCGGTTGCAGATCTTGACCGCAACTGAGGCAGTGCTGCATCTGGGGGGCAATGCCATTGATGGCCAAAAGGTGATAAAGCCCATGACTCAGCAAGGGCAACACCTGTTCCGGATCCGCCTGTTCGATCCGTTCCAAATGCTCCAGCAAGATTAGAAATAAGTCCTCTTGAGGATGATCGGCAAGGGCCACCATCAGGGCCACTTCAGCCAGATAGTGGGCAGCTAACAACCGAGGCAGATTGCGACTCAGCTGGGAGAACCGCTGCACCGTGTCCGCTTGACTAATCCGCAGCAGGGATCCCGATTTGGGGCTTTGGGCCAACACCAGGCTATTGACCATAAACAGCTCCATGCGCCCGCCGAGACGGGAGGATTGTTTGCGGGATCCCTTGGCCACCGCCCGAATCAAGCCCGTTTGACGAGTCAGAATCGTCATTAACCGATCCGATTCCCCCAGCGGCATGGATTTGAGATTAATGCCAATGTCTTGCAGGGTGCGGGTCATGGTTGTGCCTGATGGAGGGGGATCCCACTCTGATGCAAAGGGATGATCAGATACCGGGTGTGGGCGTTCTTACCCTGGCGGCGGCAAAGGGAAAGTTTCATCGCCAAAGGCAGGAGCTCACCATCAGTCTGGATCCCTGGCTCAAGTATCACAACAGGTCTGCTGGGGAAGGGAAGTGGGTAGATCGAGGGTGGGGTTTTGGCCAAAGAATCCTAATGGCTTGAGCTGAAAACCGACATAGGCCACTGGCATGATCGGCCATTCCTCGGGGCGGGGGAGATGGGTGCAGCCAAAAGTGTACCAAAGCACGACATCGGTATTGTCAATGGAGCGATTGGCTTGCGTCCAGAGGGGCAGTCCATCCCCGCCGGGACTCTGGTTGGGATAATCCCCCGCTGGGTACTTTTCTTGAGGGTCAAACGGTGTCACCCAGAGATGCTGCGCCAAAAAGCCTGCCCGTTGCATAAACGATGAATCGGGATGAGACAGGGGGCGGACATTTTCTCCTGGCACCAGGGCATAGGCAACCGCATCCCCCAATGGGTTGAGGACGGAGGGATTGGTGACTTTCCAGTAGCGACCCGCCAAGGGATCCACCTGTTGTTGGGCCTCAGACTCGGTTTTGAGCAGGGTGGCGTGGGAGCGGAAAGCATTGCCATAGGGATTGTGGGCTCCTATCGGCTCCGTTTCACTGTGTACTTCATAGACGGAATTGCCCAATCCATCCACCTGCATATCCAGTCGCATGGCAAAGAAGTGTTGATGAATTGGGGAGATCAATTGCGGGGCAACATAAGTGCCATAGGCATAAGGCTGGCCGGGATAAGCCGCTGAAACATTGAGAATGCCGGTGAGTTTGACCTCAAAATGAATCGCGCCATCCTGATAGAAATACCAAAAGAACCCGTAGTCATAATTGCCGACGGTGGCAAAAAATGAGATCACCAATCGACGAGAACGCCGCATATCAGACCGTTCTGTTCGCCAATCGGTATGCTTCCACAACACGCCAAAATCTTCTTCATGCATACACACCGCATGAGGCAATTCATAGGGATCTCCATTGTTGTTAAACAAGATGGCATCAAAGTAGTGGATCTCCCCCAGACAATCACAGCCCAAGACCAAGGATGTGCTCTCTCCACCTAGGGCATATTCCCCCACATCAAAGGCATTTTTGCGGAAGTGCGGGGCACGGGGATCCCCATAGGGAACCACCATTTCAGTTAGGGAAGCCCGATAGAGAATAGGCCGGAGCTGACCCTGTTCTTCATAGCCAACGGTGTGCAGCACCAGCCCTTCGCGGATATTAAAACTGATCCGAAAACGCCAGTTTTGCCAGCGCACCTCATGGCCGTTGACCTCAAAACTGGGGCCATCCGGTTGGGTGATCAAAAGGGGCTTCAGATCGCGCCGAGGCTCGGGCAAAAACTCGTGGGCAAAATTACCCGGTTGCGCAGGCAAGGGGATCCCACGCGTGTTCTCGGCAGTGGTAAATAAATCCTCAATGGCAAACACACTCATCTCATCGAGATCGATGACCGGAATCAGTCCTTCAATGGGGCGAGCGTAGCCATTCTCATGGGCATCCGTTCGCAAGAAACAATGGCCGCGTACCAGTCGATGTCCGGCCTCTTCTGGAATGCCAAAATACCCTACCGTCCAGTAATCAATCATCACCCGATCAAGATTGGTGATGCCCCGATTGAGTAAGGCGGAGATGAACTGTCGATCTTTGCGGATCAGCTGATCGCACTCTAAAATCTCATCGGTCATCAAAACCGGCTGGACATCAGGAACGGCCCGCCAATCGACAATCTTGTCTGAGGTTAGGGACAGGATCCCTTCATAGGTGGTGCGGCTGAGCCGGTGATACAACACCACAAAAACCTGCCGTTCAATGGGATCTCCACTTTGGAAATCAAGCACGGTTTGCTTCGGTGGTTCGTGCAGTTGAATGATGGCAAATCGCCAGGTTTCATCCAACGGGATCCCTTGTTTCACCAGATCAACGGCGTGGCGAATCTCGTCAGCCGTAAGGGGATCCAGGGGATGCTGGGGCGGGTGGGACTGAAGTGCCGCAGCATGTTCAGTCTGGGGCGAAATCGCCCAATCGGGAGTGGTGGTCAGCACAGGAGTAGGGCTAATGGGTGAACAGAGTCAGATCGCTGTCCCCAAATGCAGGGATGCAGCACAGAGCAAGGTGGGGCAAGAGGCTCAGATGACTTTATTCAACCCAAGGGGGAGGAGACACTCTAACCCAAATCGGGGCTAGGAAATAGCAGGTCACATCAACACTAGAAGCAGGATAGAACGGTCTGGCTAAATGCTTGTGAGGCAACATAAAGAGGTGGGTTAGCCAAGAGCTGGCTGAGTTTTTTGAGAGTTAGAGAACAATAGGTATTGGAGTGTCACAGAGGATGATGCAATTGTTGCTCAGATTGTTTGATTTCAGCCTATTTTAAGAGACATTAAAATCATGAGCACCACGATGGGATCCTCCCCTACTAATCGCTAGCAGTATAGCAAGGCCGCGACGGGTATGGTCGGTTGCCTGATCTCCCGCTAGACCCTGTGCAGTCGGTCTGATGGGACAGACGGGAATGTTTTAAGATCAAAGCAGGATCTTGCCGAGCCCAGCCGACCATAGGGGGACAGTGTGAATTTTAGTCCGTTACAAGCCCATACATTTTTGCACCCACATCAGCATCGCCCAACCCAACCAGGGTTACTGGCCCAGACTCTTCATCGCTGGGGGTTGGTCTGCCTATTGATCTGCTGGACGGTGGGGCTTGGTCTGGCCTCCCCGGCTTGGTCGCTGCCCCAGGGGGATGCGATCCGAGATAGCCGCAGCCTGTTGAGGCGGGCGTTACCGCTGACTGAATCAACCCTGGTGGAATTGGATCAAGCGGTGGTCAGTCTTGAAAAAGACTTCAAATACAACCATTGGTCAGCCATCCGGGGCAATATCAACAAGGTGGAGCAGCGGTTAGCCCGAGAAGAACAAAAGCTGCTGAAACAAATGGATCCCGACGCTCAAGCCCGAGCAACGGCGGCGGCGGCTGATATGCGGGGGCATCTAGAGGTCATGGCGGAAGCTGCTCAGCTCAAAACTCGGGGTAAGGCCGAACTGCGACAAGCCTTTGAAGATGCGTTGATCGAACTGGAACGGTTTGAGCGCAACTGGGTCGGTGCCTTCCCCTACGATGTGCCCGCAGAGTATGCCAATTTGCCTCAGTTGTTGGGTCGGGCCGATGTGGAGCTGGAAACCACTAAAGGCACGATGGTGATCACCTTGGATGGCTACAGCGCCCCTGTGACGGCGGGCAATTTTGCCGACTTGGTGCAAAAAGGCTTCTACAACAACATCGGACTCGATCGGGTGGAGGATTTCTATCTGATTCAGGCCGGGGATCCCGCTGGTGAAGCGGATGGTTATGTCGATGCCACCACAGGCAAAATCCGCCGCATCCCAATGGAGATTCGCATCAAGGGGGAGATCAGCCCTTTCTATGGGGATACCTTGTCGAACTTAGGCTATTGGAATGCCGACCCTGTCTTGCCCTTTTCGGCTCCCGGCGCAGTGGCCATGGCCCCCTATCCCGAGGATCCCAATAGTGCGTCGTCGCAATTTTTCATCTTCATTGCTGAGCCTGACCTCACCCCGGCGGGCCTCAACTTGATGGATGGTCGCTATGCGGTGTTTGGGTATGTGACGGAAGGGTTGGAGGTGATGTATAACCTCAAGCCCGATGACCGGATCCTCAGTGCTCATTTGGTGTCAGGGACGGAGTATCTCAAGGCTTGACCAGGCAGGGATCCCGGATCAGACTCTCCTCAGCTCGATAGTTTCCCGCTCCTTTTATCGTTGATCGTTGTGCCTCAATCTCGAATTTCTGCTCTGGGCCTCGATGTGGGCAATCGCCGGATTGGGGTAGCAGGTTGTGATGGCCTTGGGTTGTTGGCCACCGGCCTGGGGGTCGTTCATCGCCGATCTTTTCCTCAGGACATTGCGGCGCTGCAAGGCTGGATCGATCAGCGACAGGCCCAGATCTTGGTGGTCGGGATCCCTCTGCTGGCGGATGGGAGCGTGGGTAGCCAAGCCCGTAAAGTCAAATCCTTGATGCGGCGGATGCGGTCTGCCCTCAAGTTGCCGGTCGAGTATGTCGATGAACGCCTGACCACCGTCCAAGCCAGTTGGGATCTGCACGCCAATGGCATCAATACCCAAGGGCAAAAGCATCTGATCGACCAACAGGCCGCTGCTGTGATCTTGCAGATGTGGCTGGATCAACGGCGGACTCAGCCGATCCCTCCCCCAGAAGGGGATCCCTCACCCTCTGATCCGCTTCCCCCAGAGCGCTTGTAACTCATAGTCGTTATGAGTATGATTAGAGAAGGACTTGTCAGTCGGAGAGATTCTATGAGCAACATTCGAGCCATCCCCCTTAATCAGATTCGGCGTCCCCTCCCTCGGCAGACGGATCCCGATAAAGTGAGCGCCTTGATGGACTCAATCGATCAGATTGGCCAACAGGTGCCCATTGATGTATTGGAAGTGGATGGTCAGTTTTACGGGTTTTCGGGGTGCCACCGCTACGAAGCCTGCACTCGTTTGGGCAAGGAGACCATCTTGTGTCAAGTTCGCAAGGCTCCTAAGTCAGTTCTAGCCAAGCATCTGGCCTGATAGAGGGATGGCCCGCTTCTAAGTGGAAGTTCCCCATTCATCAGCTTTGATATAGCCGACAAATGTCGTTCCGCCGCTACCATCTGGCCGAAAAACAGCAGCATCCCCTTGATCAAGGGATCCCAATTCAGGCAGGGGCTCACGGACTCGGACATGAGCCACGAGCACAGTGTTGCGGCCTAGGGATGGCGGGGTCTGTAGCCGCTCTAGCAACCCCACCCCAACATCAAATTCAGGCAGGAAGAAGGTGAGAACAGGGCTGGTTTCAATGGCTGGCCCCAACTCCAGTATCTCAGCCGTT
>JBHJNR010000244.1:0-6315 GCA_050330615.1 Cyanophyceae cyanobacterium | reverse complement strand
CCAGCCCTCCATGCCCAACTCCAGACTTTGAGCATCCACCGCATAGGGGCCATCCACCACCAGATCCAAGTCCATATCCCCCACCAGCCAGTTGAGCAATAGATCCCGGACGGCTCCCCCCACCAAGTAGAGCCGCAGCTCCATCTGATCCGCCAGAGCTGCCGCTGTCTTTAAGATATCGTGGTCGGGCAATTGCTCGATGCCGGCCAGAGAAGCTGCCAAGATATCCTGTCTGGCTTTATCCCTCGCCTGGGGCAACTCGTGCAAATGGCGCAACACATCGGTGCGAGTGACGATGCCCAATAGATGTTCTTCTCCCGAGGGATCCCGGCGCATCACCGGCAGTCGCCCGATATCCCGGCTCATCATCAGGGTACGAATTTCGTTGATGGGGGTTTCGGGATCCACGGTTTCCACTGGGCTGGTCATGTAGCCTTTGACGGGGGCATGGCCAAACCCATGATGAAGGGCGATATCAATATCCCGCCGCGAGATCACCCCCACCAATCTGGCCCGCTCATCCACCACCACCACCCCCGAATGGCCATAGCGGAGCAACACCCGCTGCGCCTCACTCACCACCATCTCAGGCCGAATTGTTCGCACTGGCGAGGACATCAGTTGTTTGGCCCGGACGGGCTTGGGGATCCGCTGCCGGATCTGCCCCAAAATCTCCGCCAGAATCTGCTCGGGTGAGGTAGAGTCCAACCCCTTGAGGGTGACTGCCGCTGCCCGTTCGTGCCCACCACCGCCATAAGCTGCCAAGATCTCATGCAAGGCCGCAAAATCATGGCGAGAGCGACCAATCAGACTGAGGCGAGGATGGGCAGACTGTTGCCATGCCCCGACCATCAAAATGTCCACATCTGCCAGATCCAGCAGATTCATGGCCAAGCTGGATAACCCCGGCAGATAGTCCTTCATCGTCACCAGCCAGGATCCCAGTCGATAGCCCTCCACTAGCTCGATCTGGATATCCTGCAAGCCCCGACCGAGTAACGCTTGCAGCGGCTCCGACAGCCCCCCCTCCAGATAAGTGGCCATCTGGTCGAGATTGAGACCCTGCTGCATCAGCCAGACCAAAGCCTCCCCATCCCGCACCGTGGTGGAGCCAAAGGTCAGGGATCCCGTATCGGCGTGGATCCCCAAGGCCAAGGCGGTGATGTCAAACGGCGATAGGCTGATCATCGCTGCCCGCAGCCGTTCCACCATCAAGGTACAGGTGGATCCCACCGGCTCAATACAAGCCAACGTGATGGAATCAGGAAAGGGAAACCGGGATCCCACCTCGAGCCGATCGGCACAGACTGGATGGTGATCAAAAATATGCACCTCCACCTCAGGATCCTGAAGCCAGCGAGCTGCCGCCCCCAACCGAGCCGGATCTGCGCAATCCACCAAAATCAACCGCCGCACCTGAGCAGGATCCACAGCTTTGAGGGCGATCAGTGGCAAGCCATTGCGATGCAGTCCCAAAAACTGCCGTACCTGAGGATGGGATCCCCCCGCCAGCACAATTCGGGAGCCTGGATAGAGATGTGCGGCCCCAACTGCGGCTCCCAGCGTGTCAAAGTCAGCAGTCAAATGACAGAGGATTACATCCATAACAGGGCAAGCAAGACCAAGGGGTGGGATCCCTAGTCTAATGGCGTTGCGTGATAGAGCGGCCCAACCCGCCTAGTACTTCTTGACAGAAATCTATATCTAGGGCCGGAAAGCCCAAACAAGGGGCTTAAGCCCCTTGTTCATCGTTGGGAGATCTACAACGAGGTCGGGTACTAGAATCTTGAGTCTTAGCTCAGAAGATCTAGTGCAGATAGTGCCCCAACTTTCTGGAGGGCTGGCCGGAGCGGAGTTTGCGCAAAGCCTCCCGCTCAATCTGTCGGATCCGCTCACGGGTCAGGTCAAATTCGTCCCCAACTTCCCGCAGCGTCCTGCTCTTACGGCCATCCAACCCATACCGTAGGGTCAAGATCTGTTGTTCGATCGGCTTGAGAGCCTCGATCGCCGTCTGCACATCCTGTTGCATTGACCGCGATACCATCTCATCAAAAGGCTGCTCAGCCCGACTGTCCTCCAGCAGATCCCCCAGGCGGCTTTCTCCCTCATGCCCAACCGTCAAATCCAGAGAGATAGGCAACGTCGCGGCCTGCTGAATCAACCGCAGTTTTTTTACCCCTACCCCCATTGCCTCAGCCAATTCTCCCTCACTGGGGCGGCGTCCGGTGGCCTTGGTCATATCCCGGATAGTGCGCTTGAGCAGCCGCACTTTATCTACCATATGTACAGGCAGACGAATCGTGCGGGCTTGGTTGGCGATGCAGCGGGTGATTCCCTGCCGGATCCACCAATGGGCATAGGTACTGAAGCGATAGCCTCGCTCGGCATCAAACTTCTCAGTGGCTCGAATGAGACCGATATTGCCCTCTTGAATCAGATCAAGAAAGGGCACTCCCCGGTTGAGATACTTTTTGGCAACACTCACCACCAGTCGCAGGTTGGCATTGATCAACTTTTGTTGAGCCCGCTTGCCCCGATGGATCCGTTGTTGCAGGCTGCGCCCATCCAACCCCACCCGTTCAGCCCACTCCTGCACCGAGGGATCCCGGCCCCTGTCTTCCACAAAAGTTTGGCGGGCAGCTTCCAGTTCTAGCCGCTCCTGCACCAAGCGTGATAACTCGATCTCTTGGGTGTGATCGATACGGGAGACACGGCCAATCTCGTTGAGATACTGATCCACCATGTCTTCGGTAAAAGACTCTGGTAGCCCCACCATCGACTGCGCTTCTAAACCACTCTCCTCTGCAGGATCTTCTAATTGAGCTGGAGGCCGTTGAGATTTGGCTACTAACGTCTTGGTCTCAGACATTTTTGGAGGCATCTGCGCGACTAACTCCTGAGGGGCTAACTGCTGTTGAGCTGCATTATTCACTGCTAACCGAGGCCACAGGGAGAGGCCAGAATTCTCCAGCATCGGATCCTCAGCCATGGAATGAGTGAGATTCAAGATAATGCTCCTCAACGTCTTAGCAACTGTACTGTGCGTAGTCCTAGTCTAAAAAACCAGCGCACGGCTTAGCAAACGAAAATCGATCATGGAATCAAATCAGCCGGATTCTTGATTCCTCGCACCCCCCATCTCCGGCGGGTTTATGCTTGCCTGAACACCCCTTTCTGTAGATCCACCCCAGCCATCCAAGCTGGACTGTGAGGAAAGATACCTTCCCAAAGGTTTCTGGACTGAGGATGGACAACAGAGAAGATCTCTTGAGCCAGCCAGCAGATTCAGCTGTTGCCACAATTCGAGATCTTGATCTGACTCACACCTCAATCATGATAATTCCGGCAAATGCTCTCTGTACCAGCGGGGCAGGAGAACGGCAGTTCTATTCGATACGATAGATATGGATTTTCGATCATGCCCCATGGAGTCACAGGGATCCCAGAGTGCCAATTTGATCGGTGGGCGGGTGCGCTGGATGCGAGAACGGTTGCAGCTGACCCAAGATCAACTGGCGGGTCGACTCGCTCGTTACGGGATCCATTTGGATTACGTCAAGATTGGTCAAATCGAAAATGGCAAGCGGCGGGTGATCGATCGAGAGCTGGTAGCCTTTGCCCGCGCACTCGGAGTCTCTATTACATGGCTATTGAGTGGTGACACGGATCACATCTAGCTGTGACTGGGCCCAAAACCCGGAAAAATGAAGTATTCTATACATCTCATCTGCGCTAGACAGCATATTTTCATCTGATCTTCATGAGAACATTGTGGAATACCGAGGGTTGAGCTGCCCGCAAAGCTCTTTTCCCTCCTCCTTACCATCTCTGGCTTATTATCTCTGGTGCGGAAGGATGCACTGAGATCTGGGATGTCTAGCCCACCCATCTTGGGTCAAAGGTTAGGTCGTCGGTAGAAACTATTTTGCAGGAGTGCCCCGGATGTTGAGCAAGATCACTGGTCGTCTAAAGGTACTGGCCACCACCCCCATATCCCTGGGTCGCACCACCACGCCCCCCACCGCCTTGACTCCTTTTGAGCAGATGGAGCAACGGATTGCGCAGATTCAGTATTTCTATCGCCGCTCCGACTTGCCCCTAGCCGCTCGTCAGACCGTCACCTACCAGAAATTGATGAAGCTGGACTACTTCACCCCTGAAACGGCTCAAAAGGTCTTGCGAGACTGGCACGAAAAGTTTACAGCTTCATAATGCGAGATTAGCCCCCACCGACCATCGTCACGATCTCAAAGCGGTCGCCATCTTGGATCGTAGTAGTAGGCCAATGCTGACGGTGCAGAATCTCGCCGTTGTACTCTAGAGCCACCATGCGGGGATCCAATTGGAGATGAGCCAGCAGTTCCGTCACGCTTAGGGATCCAGGCAGCGTTTGGGCTTCACCGTTAACCGTAATGGAGCAGGTTGACATAAGAATCCACAATCAGCGAGTCAAACAAAATCGTGTGACAGTGTATCACTTCAGGCCCCAATGCCAAGCGGCCAACTCAGCCAACTCAGCCAACTCAAAGTTGGGAAACAGCCAGTGCCGTACTGCCAACGTTATGATCAGCATAATCTGGCAAAGGTGAGAATGGCCTGTGGCAACGATATTGCGAGAGTGGAGCTATCGTTATCCCTGGCTCTATCAGGGCATTGCCAAGACAACCGCTTTGGCGGTGGGAGGGGATGCCCGTTTGCGACAGTTGCCCCTCAGCGGGATCCCCATCCATCCCGATGATCACGGCTTGGATCTCTGCTGTGGACGGGGCGAGGCCACCCGTTATCTGGTTCAACACTGCCACCATGTCACGGGGTTGGATGCTTCCCCAAAAGCGTTGCAGGTGGCCCAACAGCAGGTGCCTCAAGCCCAGCATGTGGAAGGGTGGGCCCAGGCGATGCCCTTTTCGGCGGCTAGTTTTGATTGGGTTCACACCAGTTTGGCTTTGCAAGAGCTGCAACCTCAGATCCGTACCCAAGTCCTCAACGAGATTCATCGGGTGCTTAAACCCCAAGGGATCCTGGCCTTGATAGATTTCATCGGCCTCAGATGCCTTTGATGTGGCCGGGTCTGGCGGTGTTTCTACAGCAATCCAGATTGAATTATGAGTGCTTCCAGTATTCGTGTAAGTAGCTGGGTTGAATTAACCTAAAGATGCTGGTGAGGGAAAACGCGATAACCTCTCTCTCTGCATGTGGGCTACACTCCGATTCCCTTGTCTTAAAAGTAATTGCGCCTACCTACTTATGGAAGATTTGATTTCGTAAAACAAGATACATTTCAGCTGATCGCCTTACCCAAAATGCATCCCTTTAGCTAATCGGCGGGAAGCCCCGCGCTGTACCTAGTGGTCTGTCAAGACAAGCTTTTAGGATAGAGAGCGTGTAGTTTAGCTCGGGCATCGTGGATGTTGAACTGCCAGAGAACTCCCCTCTGACGAGCATTAGTAGCTTGTTCCCAGGCACGAGTCTCTGCCTGCAAGGTGCCCAGGTCTCCGATGCGTCGTCCCATCAAACATTGACGGGTCAGCACACTCAATTCGCTCTCGGCAATGTTCAGCCAACTCCCATGTTTGGGAGTGTAGTGAAACTCCAGTCGCTGCACATAGCCACGAGCCTCAGAGGGAGAAAATGCCTGATAAAAAGCCCCAGGGGTATGGGTGTTGAGGTTGTCACACACCAACCGGAGACGCTCTCCCTTGTGGTAGCGAGTATCCAGCAGAGCCGCGATTTCAGTCGCCCAATCGACTTTGGTGCGCTGTGAACGGGCACTGACCTGTCGCCAGCCCGCCAGGGGTTCGCAGAGCATAAACACACTGGCTGTGCCAGCCCGCTCGTATTCATAATCCACACGTTGGGGGTGGTTAGCTGTAGCGGGTTGGGGAGTGTGAACCTGCCGATGCAGTTGGATGGGTTGCTCATCCATGCACACAAGCGGATGTTCAGGGTCATAGGGTTGGCTATAGAGCGCTAATACGTCTTCCATCGCAGCGACAAACTCACTGTTGTGCTGAGGCGGGATCACCCAATATTGAAGCTTTTGACCGGTTATCTGGTTTGCTTTAAGGTCGTGCGAATCGTCTCATGGCTAATGGACTCCACCAGGCCAAGTTCCACTACCCGCCGACTCAACAGGCGTAAGCTCCAATGGCTGAAGCCTTCCGGGGGGGAGCCCAGACGCAGGGCAATCACTTGGGCTTCCTGTTCTCCAGTCAAGGCTTTAGGGCGGGGGGCATGGGTGCGCTGGTGACCGTTGAGGGCGACATCAAAGCCCTCTAAGACCAACCGCTGGCGGAGGTTTTCGACGGTTTGGCGGCG
>JBHJNR010000243.1:0-2072 GCA_050330615.1 Cyanophyceae cyanobacterium | reverse complement strand
CAGATGTTTGACAACGAATATGACCTAGCCATGAGCGTCATTAAGGGGATGGAGGCGCGCAGTCAAGCTGGGCATTACCCACTGGAGCGTTTTATGTTTAATTGCACCTAGCTACTTATTATCTGCTTAGTTTGGACGGGAATGTGGAACGCTTTGCTCGGTCTGTGTGCAGTCATTGGGGCATTGAGAACCAAGTCCACTGGGGTTTGGATGTGGGGTTTGGGGAAGATGCTTCACGGGTGCGCAAAGACCATGCACCGGAGAATCTGGCGTTGATTCGTCATGTGGCGCTCAATCTGTTGAGCCAAGAGACTACCTCCAAGGCCGACATCAAGGCTAAACGTCTCAAAGCCGGATGGGACAACGAGTATCTCTCCCTCTTATTGGCCTCCTGAGTATGCGTTTGCCCTGCTCTCATCCCCAATCCACTTGACAGTTGTAGGCCAAAGGCCATTCTCGTGTGGGGTATCTCGGAGTTTACGATAAAAAACTAATGTCAGAAGTTTGTTGTAGTGTGCCCCCATCTAAGCAGCGAGCCAGCAGGGATCCCTGGCCAATGTCCAGACTTGCCAGGGATCCCCGAGCCTCAAAATGCTTTTAACTCCGAAACAGTCGGGAATATTGGGTTTCGTGCGCCATACTTGCCAGCGATAAGCCCAGGCTAAAGCAGCTCAGATCTTCATCCGGTAGACCCACGCTCTCTTGGGCAGCAGCCACCAACACCCCCTGTAATCCCAGCACCATCTGCTGCGCCTGAGTTTGGCCGATCAGCCCCAATCGGATCCCGGCATTGATCAGGTTATTGGCCCAACTGTGGAAATAGCCCAGGAGTGCCTCTTGTTCTGGGATCCCCCAGCACATCGCCCCCATCCCAAAGGCGATCGGCAAAGCACAGGGATCCCCCACCTCCTTTAGCCCTTCTGCACAAGTGGGATCCAAGGTTGCCAAAAGCTGAGCCAACGACTGCCCCATTTGACAGCTCTGCTGTCGCAACTCTGCGGTTTCCCGAGCGGCCAGAAACCAGTGATTCCAATTTCTGAGGGATCCTCTGTCCTGAGTCTGCATCCCCCGATAGGCACGCATCATCACTGCCCCTTCGATGCGAATGGATCCCGTGGTCAGTTCTGCGGTGAGCCAGGTTTGTAGATCCTGGGGATCCCGGATCTGTCCAGATTCCACCAGCCATTCCAGCCCCTCCGAGTAGCTATAGGAGCCAATCGGCAAGGTGGGACTAGCCAGTTGCAGTAAATGCAGGAGAGCCTGGGCAGATAGGGTCATAGGGGCAACAGGAGGATCCGGGCACGAACAGATACCACACGACTAAATACCATCAAACACTCCGGGGGACTGCTGCCACAGTGCTGCCGCGCTTGGCGGGATGGGGGATAGGAGGGCCAATCCAGCGGTTCAATGCCGCGCAGATGGGCCAATCAATCAGGGGACTTTTGCCCTTCAACATAAACTTTAAGCTGTTCAAGTGTAGTCCCTCCAGCAGATGCCACAAAATAGGTACCACTCCAGAACACAGGTTTGCTGTAAACGAGACTCAATTCCCCCAGAAAATCTTTGCGTATCAATCGACTCGAAACGGTCTTGAGATTATTGACCAGTTTGCTCACCTCAACATCGGGAGGGTAACTAATCAACAGATGCACATGATCCGCCTCTCCGTTAAACTGCCTCAGATCACTACGCCACTTAGAGCAAGTGGATACAAAAATCTCTCTTAGTCGGTCAAGCATGGCTTTGTTGATTACTTTCCGTCGATATTTCGTCACAAGCACCAAGTGGATATTCAGGTCGTAAACGTTTCTGTAGCTCTTATTGAGAGTCATGTCACTAAGCTATAATTACCTCATGCTACTCACCTACCAGTACAAACTCAACCCCACTGATGCTCAAGCGGCAACCATGACGCTTTGGGGCGAGTTACTGCGTCGGCACTGGAATTACGCCTTGGGGCAACGGCTTGATTGGCTGCACCGAACACGATGCCCAATCGACCGTTGCAGCCTTGTTTCCGAGCCGATTGGGGAGGTGATGGGGCGAGTGGATTATTATTCTCAAGCATC
>JBHJNR010000242.1:0-4988 GCA_050330615.1 Cyanophyceae cyanobacterium | reverse complement strand
ACCTCCCCTGGGTCCAGCTCCACGGTGGTGCAAACCGGTAGTCGCTTTGAGAGTGCCGAGGTCAGCTCTACCTCAGTGGTCAACCGTGAGGTGATCTTCCGGGAAGCTGGCGAGACGGTGATCAAGTCGGTTGATGACTGATCTGGAAAACTATAGATCCAGAGATTCATCGTTTTTCTCCGAGAGACCCCAATCAGGAACGACCTGTGGTCTACAGCGCAAGCGGATTGGGGAGGATGTCAATGCTGTGTATGGGCAGACTTAGCCTACTATGCCCTCAAAATTGTCCTGGGCACGATTTTGACTTGGCTCTAGCCGGTAATCGGCCCGTTTTGCCAGGGCGCCGAGGTGTCATGTTGGGGATGAAAGGAGGGGTTGAGATGGTCTTTGAGGGCCAGCGTACCGTGGGCGCTCCAGCGTTGGTCTAGGCCAATGGATACCGAGGTTATAGATCGACTTCTGGTTGCTCTTGCCAAGCATCCCACAGCACATAGGCTCCGATCACAACAAAGCCAATCCCGGCGATCAGTTGCAGCAGATCGCGTGGGATTACTTGGGCTAGTCCTTCACCGAGTAGAACGCTGATCAAACTGGCGACCACTAAAGCGCCTGCCGAGCCGATAAAGATGCCCCACGGAGAGGGAGATTGAGCACTCATCAACAGGGTGGCCAGTTGGGTTTTATCCCCCATCTCCGCCACAAAAACCGTGGAGAAAATGAGGAACCACCGCTGGCTCCAGCCCTCGGATACAGTGGCAATGTCAGAGGAGGCAGCAGCGGCTAACGGCAGCGGGATCCCTGGGGAGGTTAGTCGAGGTGCTATCCAGCTGGAATCAAGGGACATATCCCCTCCTTGATAGAGGATCCCTAACCCCAGCAGCCCAAAGACAACCACAATCGAGAGGGCAGCGGATCCAAACGCCAAGCTCAATTGATTGACGGGGACTCTCACGCTTCGCCCGTATAGCGCAACAGAGTGCCCCGCTGTCCCAAAATAAAGCCCCGTTGAGGATCTGGGAATACCACCGTATAGAAATTGGCGGGGGTATTGCTGACCTTATTGGCCTTTTCCCACGTCTTGCCACCATCTGGGCTGTGCATCAACAGGGCACTCCCCCCTACAATCCAAAAGTCCTGGTCATTTTGAAAAGCGGCTCCCAAATAGCCAAAGCTGAGGGCGAGACCGGGCCGGACGGGCTTCTTCCACTCACCATTGCGATAATCTTCGCTCAGGGCAACCTCTGCCCCTTGGTTTAGCTTCCAGGCCAGTCCATGCGGCCCAAAGCCCATGTTTTGGATGCGGCGAGAAGAATCGCGGGGAAAGGGTTTCCAGGTGGCGGATTCAGGGGTGTAGAGATAGTAGAAACTGCCCCGAGAGGAAACCGCTAAGTAGGATCCATCTTCAGGATTGCGGTTGATGTTTTTGATGGCCCCAATGGCATCATCCACCCCTGCTTGCCACGTGCGTCCGCCATCACTGGTGCGGTAGATCGCCCCCACATTGGTGACCATTTCTGCCTGTTGGGATCCCAGGGCTGTGACCATCGACGGTGCCCCTGGCAGCTTGCTGCTGAGCATGATCTGATCCCAATTTGCCCCGCCATCCAGGGTGTGCAACATTGCCCGAGGCTCCCCCACGATCCAGCCTTCATTGCCTGCAAAATCGACCGAGCTGAGGTAGTAGTCCTCATTACCACTTTCCAGGGCACGAGCCTGCCAATTGACGCCACCATCATGAGTCTCCAGAATGGTGCCTTTATCCCCCACCACCCAGCCATGATTGGGATCCTCTTCAGTAAAAGCAATATCCAGTAGGGTGCTGGTGGTGGGCATATCCACCACTTGCCAGGGTACGGCCCGCATCGCAGGCATCCGCGCCGCCATCAGCAGCACAGAGAGTAAAACAACCAAGATGCGCATCATAGATAAAGATCCAGGGGAATAACTCAGGGAAAACTCAGACTTATAGTACTGCTAGAATTTCTACTTCTCAAATCTGGGTATGAGGTGCTGAGAGAGCAGCTGATGCAGGTCTAGCCCCACCTCCCGCCAGCCCCACCTCCCGTAGGGTACCAGCTTCCTCACTCAATAAAGTAGAAACTCATAAAGAATAGAAAGCCCAGCAACAACGTGGCAAAAATTAAGATGTTCTTTTGTCCCGGCGTCATCACGTTGACCCCGACCCCGTAGCCCAGATTTTCCTTAAAACCAGAAGGCTTACCCTGTGCTCCTACAGGTTCAAACTGGTTGGCTGGAGCAGAACAAACCGGACATTTCCAGGTGGCGGGCAGCTCTTCAAACGGGATCCCGGCAGCAATGCCCCCCTGTTGATCCCCTTTGGTGGGCTCATAGGTATACCCACAGGAACGGCATTCATGCCGCTGCATCAAGGTGGGATCCTCAAGCTCTGCATCCAGGCTATCTTCCGCCAATTCGATGATGGCGGGTTCCTGACTATCGTTATTGGATTGGATCGGAGACTCTGCCGCCATGTGCTTGCCCACAAAACCTTACTGGGGTCTATTATGAGTGGGTTTGTTACAAAAATCCACCTTTCGCAATCAGTCAGCTCGCCTGCTGTCAATAAAAATGTGTCATTGATGTGTCAATCAGGGTGAGTAACAAGAGCACCTGTTACCCGTCATCCACAGCTCGACCCGCTTAACCCCTAGTACTCTACACCAGACTCTTGATAATGGCCTCAGCCGTTGCCAAATTAGTGGCCAAAGCCACGTTATGGAGATTACAAATCCGTAGTAATGCCTGGATGTCCGGCTCATGAGCCTGAGCGTAGAGGGGATCCGTCAAAAAAAATACCCCCACCACGTGTCCTTCCACCACCTGCGCTGAGATCTGAGCATCTCCCCCTAGTGGCCCGGACAAGAAGCACTGTATCGTCAGCCCCGTTTCGGCCTGGATGCGAGTGCCCGTGGTGCCGGTGGCAATGAGGTGATAGCGAGACAAACTATCCACGTGGGATTTAACAAAGCTGATTAAATCGTCTTTTTTGCGGTCATGGGCGATTAGGGCCAAGGTTGGTCTCATGAGGCAATCTGCGTCTAGAGGTTGACTAGAGAATGGAAACTCTTACCCAAGCTGGGATCCCCTTGAAGGTAACCGTCAGTATTGGGGTGACTGAAGTGAGCCCCAATCAAACCATTGCCCAAGCCATGAATCAGGCGGATCAGGCTCTGTATCGCGCCAAGCAGGGGGGACACAAACAAGTGATGGTGACTACCTAAGGGTCTAGAACCCAACAGGGCATTCCTAGGGCGGGATCCCATCATTAGTTCCCATCCACAGACCTTCTGATCTGAGCCTGCGCTTCCCTTCAGACTGATGTCCATTACCCAGCTTGGCAGGGTAAGCAAATTAGAGGGATCCATTCGGGATTTGAAAGACAGCTCCGCTGGATCAGCCATTTTGATTAATGCTCACAGAGACTGTATCAACGGCCCGACAACAAAACCACCACTAAAACAATCACCGCCCCTACCAGAGCGGCCAGGATCCAGATCGTAGATTTAGGTAGGCTTTTCCTATCCTTTGTTTTCTCAGAAGGAATTTGTTCCTGCACAGTTTGGGCGGAATAAGTTCCCCCCTCGGGTTCAGGGGCTCTAAAAGGGCTGCTGCTGACAGTGCCATACAGTTCAGTGGGGGCATCATCCTCAGGGTAGTCCTCCATATCTTCATAGGGCAGATCGATGTCGGGGAGATCCGGAGACACTACCGTTGGATCAAATTGATCGGTGCCAGCAAAATAGCTCTGAATCTGACCATCATCCCAAGCTGCTGTCTCACTGAGGCTTTCCTGTGGCTTAGGGTCAAAAGGATAGGTCTGTTGCCATTCGTATTTTTCTTGGCGCTGGGATCCCGCTTCTCGCCCATATAACGTCACCTCTGAGATGGGGTCGAGAGAAAGACCCAAGAGGCGATTGCGAACCTGGCTGGACAGCCCAGCATAGTTGGGGGGGGGGCCAGAGGGACGGGTTAGCAAAATGTGGAGATGATCTTGCCGCTGGCGAACCACAACCTTGATGCGGTACTGAGCCAGGTTAGCTTGCAGGAGTTGCGTGATCTCGGCTTCACTCATGAGAGAACAAACTCAGAAAGAAAGTCTACAGAAATGGCAGGCCTGAGGAGAGCCCGATCAGCTCAGTCGAGGAAGGTACCTCCATGAGTGTATCTGGCTAGAGGGGTGGTATCTACATCCAAGGATGAAGACATTACGGATGAACACAGGATGGGTGAGGGTATTAAGAGGCCATCACCCCTTGATAGTTAGATCCCTCAGGCGAGTCAGTCAGGATCGACAAGAGCCCAATCATGGAGGCCAACTGGGTTTGGCAATCCGCAATCGTGCCTTCCATCTGTTGCAGGGATCCCGCGATCCCTTGCATCAGTTCTTGATGCTGATGGAGCTGAAGTTGGGCTTGCTCAAGATTCTGGCGACGCTGATGGAGCTGCCCCCAGCGTTCCGCCATGCCTTGGATCCGAGTTCTGAGGGCACGCTCTTGATCAAAGAGTTGCTTTTGCTGTTGGCTGACAGCTTGGGTCTGCTGATCAAGCTGGGTTTGGGATGTTTGCAGGGTCTCGGCCACCTTTTGCTTTTCCTCTTCCAGGGCTGCTTTACGGCTCTGTTGGGTGCTACGTTGCTGTTGGATCAGGGCTACTAGGGGGCCAATATCCACTTTGGGTTGGCTCTGAGCTGCCGCTGTCACATCTCCTTTGAGTTGGGCCAATCTGGCCTCCTGCCGCATCAGCTCCTCATACTCTCGCTGGAGAGAATCCTGCTGAGGCAAGATCGTCTCCTCTAGTAGTTTGTAGGATTCCCGCAAAAAGTCCAGATCCATCTCGATGTCAAAGCGGTCATCTGGGGAAGCTTGATCGAGACTGGCTTGTTTTTCAGCAATCTGTTGTTGGCTTTGCTCCAGCTCGGCCACCTGCTGATTCACCTGTCCAGAGCGCTGTTCGTAGAGGCGGCGCTG
>JBHJNR010000241.1:0-5334 GCA_050330615.1 Cyanophyceae cyanobacterium | reverse complement strand
TCACTAAGAACTCAAAATGATAGCAGTACATAAAATTGCTGTTGTCTTTGCTAGAAAGCTACAGATATGACGTAAATGTGATTACTGCCGCTCATCCACTTCAGGATCAACCCATATCGCTCGCTTGAATAAAAACTTCTGAAAGGCTTTATGAGCCAGGAAGGAAAATCTTATTACAGTTCTCAACGTCACTACATCATAAGGTCTAACAACTCCAATGCAGCGGACTAAAAATAGTTGCTGGTTCTGAGTTGTATGCTGCCAGACCTGCATTGATTTTTGTGAGTGGGGTAGAGAGTCCTTGTGGTGCTGGACACTGGGGATCCCGATGCTTCTGGGACTGATGGGTGGCTCAACATAACAAGTCACTGTGATGGCGAGTGCTCATCCAGTTCTCTCGGCAGGGTGAGTTGGGTTTTCGGGCAAGATCAAGATAGTGTCACCATCAATAGCAGCAAGCTCAATATTAAGTTCTGGGACGGTGATTTTAATCTCAGTCTGGCTCCAGTTTTTCTTAACCAGTTTTCAGAAGGAATCATTGAGATAGAGGTTCCTGAAAAGATTTGCGATCCTGACGAGTTTGGGACTTGGGCTAACTCCATTGCATTTCCTGCTCCAATTTTCCCAGATCCTCCTGAATGGAAAAAATATGAAGCGTATAGATGTGGAAACATTCAATACAAAGCTTCTGTAGGAGACGTGTCCGTTAATGCTGATGGAGCTGATGTCTCTTCTTGCAGATTACTCGATTGTAAGTACACAACTGGCGAGCCAATCGCTCTCTATGTCAAATGTGGGCCAGATTTCATTATAGCTGAAACTGAAGATGAATTTGTTAAATATGGCAATGTAATATCTGATCCTAACACTCCAGCAGTGGGCTTGCTGGTAATAACAAATAAGGATGCATCTGTACCATGTCTCACTCAATTACTAACAGATCGAGTATCTAAGTTCTCGATTAGTGTGCAGCCTGAAGAACCCCAACAAGCCTGAGTATTGATTGAGTTAAGATGATTTTAAGAAGACTACAGGAGATGATAAGATGGGAACCCATTACCTAATGACTCCATTAGATGAAGAAGATCTTGGTAAATGGAGCATCGCAGCAGAATTATTTCTCGAAGAAGCTGCCAGGAAATGGCCAGAAAGTATAGTCCGCACCAGCGAAAAAAGTGAATTATGCTCAGCTACAGTAGAGATCCCTGTGGTTGGTAATAGAAGTATTTCCCTAAGTCTGTTAAGTGTCAAAAGAACAAAAACCAATCAATTGCTTTCTACTGATACTGGATCCCATTATGAAGCAGCGGAGATTGCTGTTTGGTTTCGTAAACTCGTCCCATGTGAGCACAAGCTTTATCTGGCCACTAGCAACTTAAGCATGCAATTAGAACTTCCATTCGATGTCACTCCCGATCGAATAATAGCATCCGTCAAGAAATTGATTGCAGAGGATTGGGGGTTTGCTTGGCAAGCGTTTGAAAACTGTAATCTTGGCATTACTGTCATTGCGGGAAGGGATAGTACCTATTCAGAATCAATAGAAAAACTAATAGAAAATATCACTCGGCAATGGCCTAGTACCGAATCCACTTTTCTTTTGGATCCAGCAGGTAAATATAATCTATACAGACTAGAGATTTCTAGCGAAAATAGCAATCAATTTATTATTATCTATCTGTTTGCTAATCGAAGATATATTACTGTATCTGGGGATTCGGTGTTGTGTTCACAGTTTGCTTTATGGTACAGAAGACATGTTCCTTCAAAGCACAAAATATCCCTGAGAGTAACATCAATTGATAGATCTAGAACGGTTGGTATTAGCCTCACAGGAGACACAACTGGCCAAGAAATTGTAGAGGCCATTCTTTGAAGATAGAAAAAACTCAACAAGTTGCCGCTCTGAACTAATTGCCTCCTCTTGACTAATCGCATCTACCAACTCCAAAAAACGGGATCCCCCAGCCAAACCAAGGGATCCCGTTTGAATTAGCTCCCTATTTCAGTTAGAAGTCCATGTAGATATTCCAAAGTATAGATAAGTATTATTTCAAGGCTTAGACACTGGCCATTGTTTGTGGGCCAGCTCGCTCAGGATGCGGGAGGGTTGTTCGGGGTTGCCAAAGCGGTTGATGGTGGACACCGTCAGGGTCAACTTACGTTTGGCCCGCGTAATACCGACATAGAGAAGCCTGAGTCGCTCTGCCGCATAGTCCATAAACGCCCGCGCCGTGGCATTGTCGGCCAGATCCTGCCAGACCTCGGGATCCCTGTCTGGGGTCAGATCCAGATAGCCCCGCAATTGCGAGAGCGCCTCAGCAGTCAAATCCATCCGCTCCAAAAAATAGACCCCCATCGGATGGTCTTCGGGTCTAAGGGGATACTCATAAGCCGATAGCCCCACAATAAAGACCTCATCCCATTCCAGCCCTTTGGCCTTGTGTAGAGTGGCTACCGTGATCGACCCCGGTTCAGGGTTATGGGGTCTAAAGTCGGAGGGCATCCCGCTCAATCCAGACTGTTCCATCTGGCCCAGCTCAGCGCTGATCCGGTGCCAATCGGCGGTGGGCTGGGATCCCAGATTGGTGGCCAGCTGGTCGATCAGAAAATGTCCCAGTTGTAGCTCCTCCGGCTGCCGATACAGATCTTGGATGACCAAACTGAGCACATCCGTCCAGGGAGACCGTAATCCTGTCAGCCACGTCACCAACCGTTGTCGCCATTGGTCTAAGGCTTGACCTGTGACCGGATCCGCCCAGGTGGGCAGGCAAGGCTCAGAGCCTAGGAGTGGAAATAACCATTCCTCCAATGGGATCCCTAGCAACCATCCCTGCACCTGTGACCAAGTGCTCTCGGGAAAACCCAAGGGATCCCGCAGACTCTCGGTCAGGTTGACCAGCCGTTTGGCCTCGGCGGGTTGGCCCAGATAGGCGGTAATTAGCTTCAGGTGTTGGATCACATGTTGTTGCTGAGGATTAGAGCGCAGCAGGTCATAGACCCGGCAAGTCTCTGTAGAGAACAGTTCCAAGAGCTGAAATCCTTGATCATTGCGGGGCACCAAAATGGCCACCGTCCGATCGGGTCGTTGGGCAATGCTCCTCAATGCCTGCTGGGCCACATGGGCCAACTCTTGGCTGGGATCCCCTTCCACCCGCTCTATCACAATCGCAGCCTCAGCAGCCGGGGGATTGGCCACCATTGCCTGTCCCGAGACCAGGCCCGACACCAATGCAGGCTGGATAAACTGCTGGACAAAGGTGGAGCGCAAAGGCGGCGGAATCTGGGGATCGGTGCCAACCCAGGCCACCACATGATTGGCCAAGGCCAAGATCGGAGCAGCGCTGCGGCTGGATTGATCCATCGTGACAAACAGGGCTAAAGCCTGACTGGGATCCTGGCAGGTTTGGCAAAAAGCCCGAAAATAGCGGGGATTGGCAGAGGTAAAGGTGCCTGTGATGCTTTGATTGGGATCCCCCACCCGCACCAGATGGCCGGTGCGGTGACTGATGGCCTTGAGCAGATCTTCTTGCAGCGGTGAGCTGTCCTGGGCCTCGTCCTCTAGCACATAGTCATACCAGCTTTCCACCTCCTGCCGAATGGAGGGATGTTGCTCCATCAACTCTAGGGCTCGCCAACCCA
Organism: Cyanophyceae cyanobacterium; assembly: GCA_050330615.1. GTDB lineage: Bacteria > Cyanobacteriota > Cyanobacteriia > Thermostichales > Thermostichaceae > JAAUUM01. The sequence goes on along the minus strand of JBHJNR010000241.1, from coordinate 1,692 downwards.
AGTCGTCATAGTCAATCACATGGCGGCGGCGCAATTCGATTTGATAGCTTTCATAGACCTGTAAGGCCCAGAGCAGGCAACTGTCCAATGAGGAGCTGCCCCCTAAAGTGCGGTTATGATTGGCCACCTGGGCCAACAGCTCATCGGCTGAACGGCGGTGATGCTTGGCGGTACGGATCACCGCTTTGCACATATCCTCAAAGCGGCTGCGAAAGGTTTCCTGCTGTTGCTGTCGCCGTTTGACCTCCGGTTGGTCGGGCAACAGCGATTGCCACACCTCTCGATGGATTCGCAGCCAAGCCCGTGTCAGTTGTCGCAATAGGCGGGCTTGTTCATACTCTTCCAAGAGCTGAATATCATCCCCACGCCCCTCAAACAGCCGCAGAATCTTGAGGGCAATCGAGTGGATGGTGAAGGCATCAGTAAACCGTTCCAGTGAATCCATCTGTTCCAGACGGGCATTGACCCGCCGCAACAAGTTGGCCCGTGCCGAGCGCATGTAAGTAAAGACCCCAATCCGATCCGCCGGGATCCCACGGCTGCCAATCATGTCAGCGATCAGGCTTTCTAGAATGAAGGTCTTGCCACTGCCAGGAACAGCGGAGATGCCCATCCACCCCCCTCGATAAGCCATCGCCTGCTGTTGTGCCGGTCGCAAGAGCAGGGATCCCGGTGGTTGATCTTGAGGCTGCGTCCTAAAGGGTGTCCTCTCATCGGCCCCTGGGTCAGATCTGTCGGGTCCCGTAGGTCTAGGATCCATGTGGGGTCACTCCATTGGGGGAGATTCTTATGGACAGATGATGGGTAGATGTGACCGCTGGCTAGAGCTCAGCATCTTCTAACTCAGCCATCCCACCGGGATCCTCTTCTGACAAGGATAACCACCCCGCCCGCCACAAGTGTTGATTTTGCAGGGTGGCGGCATTGACCCACAGCTCAATGGTGGGATCGCAGACAGATTGCAGTTGCGCCCAGACGATGTTGCCCTGGCGGTCTTGCCGGATGTGCACCTGAAAGTGTCGCCAGCCCATCACCGGATTAACCGCTGTCCATTTGGATCCCAGCAGGTGAGGAAATTTAATCCGCCGGGTCTTGGTCTTAGCCATGAGCCTCAAGTCTGAGCTGAACGCCTCTACCACCCTATCAGGCGATGAAGGAATGAGTCTGGGATCCCCTCAGCCTCCCAATTGTTACCCCAACCGTTAAATAAAGGGCTGAGGCTTAGTTCCTGGGAATGGCTTGGCCCGCATCTTCTAGCTCTCGGTCACGAACCGCCCCTCGGGGATCCTGGGGCAGCGTTTCGACTGCGGTGGATACGCCGATGTTGAAGATCCGTAGGATGCCAGTGCGGATCTGAGTGCTGGCCGCACCATAGGGCTGACGGATATATCGATCCCCGACGGCGATGTAGGCGATGACCAGGATCCCTAGCAAGGGTATTAATTGCTTAAAGCGGGATCGCTCTTTCCGGAGTTTAGGAGGCATGAGTGGGTATCCTGTGCTGACGAATCGCTGACAAGTAAGGGGGAGCTATTGCTAATGATTTCTTGATAGTCAGGGGAGCGGGGACAGCTTATAATGTTTCGCCACTATCTTTCTTGTAATGTACCCAGACCTAGCCTTGCAAACCTCAGCTACCCATGCCTGAATCTGGAACTTTTTGGGGGGTCAGTGTGGGCACCGGGGATCCCG